>CALHAO010000316.1 GCA_937931765.1 uncultured Thiotrichaceae bacterium | reverse complement strand
CCTTTAAACAACTTAATAGTCGGTAAACTACGCACACCATATTGTGCAGTCAGCTCCTGATTTTCATCAGCATTCACCTTCACCAGCACAAAGCCGCCTTGGTATTCATCAGCTAATTTTGCCAACACCGGCATCAAAGTCTTGCAGGGTTCGCACCAATCAGCCCAGAAATCAACCAGTACAGGTACCTGGTGAGAGTGTTGTAGTACCTGCGCAAAGGTCTGCGCATTGGCTTCAAATATAAACGGGGAGTCAGACATGTTCAGTTCCAAATTCTTCAGATGGCTCTACAATAAGGCTGGATCGGGAAAATGCAAGTAAAGATTCATCCATAAAAAAACCCGCTACAGTCATAAACCATAGCGGGTTCCTGCTTTTCCTCTGCTTTAGTGTATCACCGCACAGAGTCTTTCATTACTGTAAAAGTCTAAATTATCGGCAACCCTGCCACCAGCAAGGATTGCGTCTGTTAAAGTTCAACAACGCACGATGCTTAGGTGCCTGGCTTAATGGCTGCGTGATATATTCCTTACTGCCCCATGCACCATAACGGCGATAGGTACGTGGTGAAGAATAATGTGCAAACAATGTACCGCCTGCTTTTTTCCACCCTTGTAAGAACTTATTATAGAACTGTTCCATGCGAGGGTGACGATTTGCTTGATAAAGAATCGGATTTGGCATTTCCATGTCATGTTTAGTCTTAAAATCAACCAAACCCTGACCACCTTCATAAGCCATCAGCTTTACACCGTATTTATCTGCAATGGCTTTCTGTTCGCTAATAAACTTCAGTGTGTTGTTAATGGAATAACGATACTGGTCATTAGTGATCAGATCGAAAGCCTGATTCAGGTTCCGCACCAAACGAATCGAGTTATGATCGCCAAAGAAATAAGGCGCAATCGCAAAGGCATCAGCATGCTTGTAGGCATCTTTGTGACCCAACACCGTTTCAGCCACATCTTTACTAATCGTCCAGCCAGATAAAATTCTCACTAAACGCTGCGGGCCACCAAAAACACGTTCCCAGATTTTGAAGATTTCAACAGAACGCTCTGAATAATAACGGTAACCCGCCCGGTTCTTGTTGGTATCCAAACGACGTGCCATACCCTGATCACGTACATAGTTACCCTGTAGGAAGATGAAATTCCAAGTCTCGTTACTGTACTCAATATGGGGGCGTAGGTTGCCTTTCAGGCGTTTACGTACCAGCTGCGCAAACTGCTGCACATAGCCATTGTCAGCGGCGTGATGCAGTGTAAACCACGGGTGGGCATTCAGGCGGTTTGCCAGCTCAATCTGAATTTCAATCGGCGCACCACGGTTGGTTTGATTGCCACCCCAGGTGGCATCCATCACTTGCTGGCGCTGATTCCATGAGCGCTGTGGGTTGTTACTGACACCACTCATGTTCATAAAACGGATAACCTTAAAGTCCTTCATATAATTAAGGTAATCAGGGTTAAACAGGATTTGTGCGTAGTGGGTAACAAAAGCCTTATAATTACCCGGACAAGCCTGAGGCCCGCCTACTCGGCGGTAAGGATTATTGGCACAAATACCACCCGGCGGCAGTATTCTGATGTTGCGTATATAGTTGCGCGGATCAGACTCACGAATACGCAAAGACATATCGTATTTATTATCCGCGCCTGCTGATAGCTGGATAATGTCGCGTCCTGGCTGGCTGCTGATGATTTTAGCATCACCACCGTATTGCATCTTACCGGCACCATCGTAAAGCACCGTGTAATTACCCGCCGGAATAGTTTGTGCCGGAAGGTTACTTAAGACACGGCTACCTGCGATTTGACCATTCAGACGTGCTGGCCAGCCATTAGCATCCAGCTGTACATTAGCGCCGGTTAACCACGGACGCGCATCCTCGAAGGGCAAAGCAGCACGAAACAAGTCAATAAAAGGTGCACTGGAGTCATCTTCTGTCAACTCATTAGTGTTTGTCCCTAACGGGGATGTTTGGTTTGAAGCATAGGCCGGACTAAATAAAGCAGAAGCCAGTCCCAGCCCGGCGGAAAAAATTGCAATCTTCAGCCCTAATTTTTTCGTTAATAATGACATTAATCCTATATCCTCTAATTATCATTTATAGATGACCCTAAGCCTAGTCGTAAGTTGCAGAATTGGCAAAGTCTCAAACGCTCAAATGTACTAATTTCTATATGAAATGCTAAGTATACCGCTAAGCCGGTAATGTTCATTGCCTGTATCCGGCGCAGGCATTACAATTGCGCCGCATTGTATTTTATATCTATTTTTCACTTATTGGAGACACACCGTGGCAATTGAACGCACTATTTCTATCATTAAACCTGATGCAGTAGCAAAAAATGTTATTGGTCAAATTTATAGCCGTTTTGAAAATGCAGGCCTGCAAATCATTGCATCACGCATGATTCACCTGAGCCAGGAACAGGCTGAAGGCTTCTATGCTGTACATAAAGAGCGTCCTTTCTTTGGCGATCTGGTTAGCTTTATGACTTCTGGTCCGGTAATGGTTCAGGTACTGGAAGGCGAAGATGCCGTAGCTAAAAACCGTGACCTGATGGGCGCAACTAACCCTAAGGAAGCTGCTGCTGGTACTATTCGCGCTGACTTCGCTGAAAGCATTGACGAAAATGCCGTGCATGGTTCCGACAGCCTGGAAAATGCAGAAATTGAAACCAATTTCTTTTTTGCTGATGGCCTGTGCCCTCGCACCCGCTAATTGGATAACTGGTAACTACTAATGTCCGACACCATCAACAAAATTAACTTACTTGATTACAGCCTTGAAGCACTGAAAGAATACTTTGCCAGTATCGGTGAAAAACCCTTTCGTGCCACACAAGTCATCAAATGGCTGCACCAAATGAGTGTTGATGATGTCGGTCAGATGACCAACCTCAGCAAGGACTTGCGTTTATTTCTTCAGGAACACGCTGAAATCAAAGCACCTGAAGTTGT
>CALHAO010000315.1 GCA_937931765.1 uncultured Thiotrichaceae bacterium | reverse complement strand
ACGGGTGATCGGTTTGGCTGGAAAGAGGCGATCGATGGGCAATGGCATCTGGGTTTGCGGCTGGAATATGGCCGGATTGTTGATACTGATGCCCTGCAAATCAAGACGGCTTTGGCGAAGATTGCGGCTGAGGGTGTTTGTGGATTCCGTCTGACAGCTAATCAGAATGTATTACTGACCGATGTGAGTACTGAGAATAAATCACTGATTGAAACGCTGCTGGAGGAACATGGTTATGCCGTGGATGCCAGTCATTTATCGGGGTTACGACGTAATTCGATTGCTTGTGTGGCGATGGGTACTTGTCCGCAGGCGATGGCGGAAGCGGAGCGTTACCTGCCGACTCTGATTAGTCGCATGGAACCGCTGATGGATAAGTACGGTTTGTTGCAGGATGAGATTAAGATTCGTATGACGGGTTGCCCCAACGGTTGCGGGCGTTCAGTGATGGCTGAGATTGGTCTGATTGGTAAGTCACCGGGGCGCTATAACCTGTATCTGGGTGGGGCGTTTAATGGCGAGCGGTTGAATGTGCTTTATCGGGAGAATCTGGATGAGGCTGCCATACTTGAGACGCTTGAGCCGGTTTTTGCGGATTATGTGGAAAAGCGGGAGAGTGGGGAGACTTTTGGGGATTTTGTGATGAGACTGGGGTATGTGGCCAGTGGCTCATGACTCGCTAGTCATGTTGCTATTCTTCAGAAGTGATTAATTTTTGAAGAATAGCAAACTTTATTGATAGACTGGAACTCCATTTTTTTGGCACCAATTATGCTCAATAAAATTTTGTTACTAGTATGCACATTCATAGTTCTCAGTGGCAGCCATAGTAAAATCTATGCTCAAAGTGATGTGCCAACCTCCAATCAAGAGCTTATCCAATATTTAGAAGAGAAGCTGTCGTCCTACGAAAAACAAAGTGAAAATACCTACCTCTTGGCTGCCGGTAGCCTACTGGTTTCACTGCTAGCCTCTTTTATTTTGTATTTGTTAGCAAGTAGATCGGGTGTAAATGAAACAAAGAAAGAAGGTAGCAGAACAAGAAATGAACTATCAACTGTTTTTTGGGAAATAAAAGCAAAATACGCAGAAGTAATTCACTCAAATCAACGCATTAAAGATGACACATCCGCTCTAAAAAGAATCTCAGCTTCAATTGATAATCAAGTAAAGTACATAAATTTCATTGATGACCATGATGGAAAAAACAAACAGAAGTTTATAGCTGCCTTACAGCAGTACAAGAGCACAATAAAAAAACTAAGTAGCGACAACCAAAAAATATCTAGTGATATGAGCAAGTTACAAGAGCACATAGCAGACTTAACATTCATTATTAAAAACAATGAAAGAGTCGATGAAAATATTAAAAAGCTACTTCTGCAACAAGAGAATGATGCTTCTGACATAACCCAGATAAAAACATTGTTGCACTATGTAGAGCAAAACCTTCAGATCGTGCGGCAGGAAAGTATTAATAGCAGAGATATCGAAGATATACTTGATTCATATTTTGGTGAAATATCCTTTGGAAGGAAAAAGGCCTAAACATCACCGGTATCTTCCATCATGCTGCATGCTTCAGGCTCACTTCAATGTCCAGATCGTCTCAGAGCACATATACCCCACCTTCTGCCTGATTGATTAAGCCGTTTTCCTGCTGTAAGCGCTGTGTTTGGGCGGTAAATTCTACCTATTTATCAATAATAACCATCGGAATTGCAAATTAATGTTGTTTTCTCCACTGCCCCGCTGGCGTGCCCATGATTTTCTTAAACGTGCGCTGAAACGCCGATTCAGAGCTATAGCCAACTTCATGCGCAACCGCCTCTACCTTAGCACCCTGTTCCAGCAGTCGGCTGGCAAGCTCCATTCTCCACTTGGCTAAGTAACTCATTGGTGGCTCACCAACGAACCGATTAAACCGCTCCGATAGTGCAGAACTGGACAGCCCCACAGATTTTGATAACAGATCCAGCGTCCATTTTTTGGTCGGGTCATTGTGAATTAGTTCTAATACTTGTCCGATATGTTTATCTTTCAAAGCAGTTAACCAATTTTCCACATTATTAGTATCCAGTGTTTCCATGCATTGTCGCAGTGCTCGTAGAAACATCAGCTCGCTAAGTTTAGTCACCATCGTGCTGCTGCCGTTTAAACTAGCCTTACTTTCCGAAATGGCCGTAACCGCCAACTCATGCATCAATTTATCTTCACCCAGGCAGTTTTTCAGCACCAGCATATTGGGCAAAATACCTATTAACGGATTGAACGGGGATTTGTCACAACCAAGGTAACCGCAAATCAAATTTGCCCGGTCTCCACCTTCTCCGATGTCCATCATGGTAAATGGTTTGGAGCTTCTGGCCGCCGCTTTGTAAAACTCAATATCTGCCGGAGTACCTTCCCAGGTTTCCGGATCAGATGTAATGATGTGTTTCCCACCCGTCGGCAACATCAACACGTCTCCGGCCCCAATGGAAACAGGCCCATAAGAATCATCACCTAGCTTGGTGAAAATACTGCCCTCCATCACAATATGGAAAGGAATAACGTGATCAGTCTCAGGCATCATCCACGGCCCGATTTGATCCATCGATGGGTTCATGGAAATCCACGGATCGGATGCATTTACTTCGAAGTAAAGTGCACCTTGTAACGAAATCGCTCGCATTACATCA
>CALHAO010000314.1 GCA_937931765.1 uncultured Thiotrichaceae bacterium | reverse complement strand
CCATAGCTATCACGAGCTTTAACCTTAAAACTATAACTGGTTTCAGGTGCAAGTTGACTCAATACATACTCAGGTGAATCAACCCAGTCACTATCCTGACAACCCACGCCTGTAGAGGAGGTACAGCTAAAGAAATATTCGACCACCGAAGTGTCATCAGTCGCTGTTAAAGCTGTCATAAGGGCAGTTTTATGATCAGGGGCATAAGGTAAAACTGACCATCCCATCGGATTTGGAGACGGAGGTGTGCTGTCATTAATTGTCGGAACAGAGCCGTTCAGGCTATAACGCCCCAGACTGCCATAATCACCGTAATTAGCACTGCCGCCACCCTTAACTGCCAGATAAAAAGTACCCGCACCCACCTGAGACGAAATAGCTGCCGTCGTATCATCTCCGGGGTTGTTCGCTGCAAGTTGGTTACCAGCCTGATCATACAGCGCTAATGCAATATCCAGATTGCCACCACGGGTAAAAGCCGATTCCAGTGCTGGCGTTGCCTGTAAATCAATTAAGCCACCTGTCGTCGAAAAACTAAAAACATCGACATCATCACGCGAACCAATGATGCCTTTGTTAGCAATATCCAATATTTGTGGATCAGTGACCAATGTGGTCGACATGACAGAGCCATTTGCATCAATTAATAATGGCGTGGCTTGGGATGTCAGGTTACCGTGATCATCAGAACGTAAGCCCACCTTTCCCGCAATAATATTAATGTCATCTTCGAATTGGTTAGCATCGGAATATTCGCCTTTACTCCACTGGCTCACATTACGGCCATAGCCGGTTCCCATCACCGGCCCCCAACTAATATTACCGGAACCATGGCCACCATAATAAGAACTGGTACTGGTTGCATCATGCGACAGCCCCATATTGTGGCCCATTTCATGACTGGCCGCTTCCATCACATAGTCAGGACGGCCTCCACCCAGGTTATTGTAATAAACCAGAGCTGGCGAATATCTACTGTGATAATCAGAACGCCCCCAAACACCCACATAAGCAACACCACCAGCGGTTGGTGCAGGCATGTCATAACCATTTGCATCGACATTTTTAGTAATCAGCAGCCGTCCGGTTGACGGGCCAAATGTAGCCGGAGCTTCCGTTGTTACATCAACATCAAAAGGCGCGTAGTCTTCTGCCACTCTGCGCCATATTTCAGCCATATAAGCGATTTCAGTTTCATTAAAACTGTTTGGATTGTTATCCAGATCATAAGGTAATGCCGCCAATGAACTCACTTCTGAATTCCAGGCCGTATTGGTAATCACATGCCCGTCAAAATCCAGATGGATAACCTTGCTTGCTCCCCGCTTGCTGTGCAAAGAAAATACATCCTCAACACTTAACATCTCTGCAGCGGCCTCAGCTACCGGCATATCAGCCAGCGTTTCTGTCGGCAAATAGGAATCAACAAAGAAAATCCCGCCATCCTTATCGGCCCGCATGAAAGGAACATCCTGTGGGTTAAAGTGGATACTGTTTAGCCACCTTTCTGCATTGCCACGTGCATTAGCCGGTAGTTCTTTTAACTGGTTACGTAGTAAACCCGGTGGTAGCTTATCTAGCCCGAAAGGCAGATCAACATTAGGAACCCGGACTTTCACAGGCCCCGCAGCTTGCGCCGAAATACTGGAAAAGGACGTAGCCATAAAAAGAACTACAATAGTTCTAGCCAGTGGATTCATCGCTGGAATTTGCATAGTCAATACTCATTTTTATAATTGGGGTAGCAGACTTGGGCAGGTAAGGATCAAGGGAGACACTTTTATCTTTGATCTCAAGCCATTCATCAAACTAATGATTAACTATAGCTTAATTCTATTTGTGGTTCATTGTTTTTTATTGACCAATATCACTACCCTGCAAAAATCACGAGAGTACAGCCGATAGCGGTTATACTGCTGCCAGTAAACATGAGGCATGTATATCTATGATTATCAGCATCACCGGCGGCAGTGGCAGCGGCAAAAGCAGACTAGCTCAACAAATTCAGCAACAACTCGGCACTGAACGGGTCGGACTTATCAGTCTGGACGCTTATTACCGCAACCAATACGATGTTCCTGTTGAATTACGGGGTAACTTCGATCACCCCGAATCACTGGATATTGACCTACTCTGCCAGCACCTTGATCAACTGCAATGCGGCCAGACCATTGACATGCCGATGTATGACTTCACCACCCATTCCCGCCTGCCGGATACCGAAGCGTTTACTCCCACACCGATTATGCTGCTGGACGGTATTTTAACACTGGCACTAGAAGGCGTTAGCGCGTTTACAGACATATCGGTTTTTGTCGATACACCCGCTGACCTAAGACTGGCGCGGCGCTTATTAAGAGATGTACGGGAACGGGGGCGCACACCGGAAGATGTTATCCGGCAATACCTAGAAACAGTACGTCCGATGCATGATTTATACGTCGAACCGTATAAAAACCAGGTGGATTATATGGTTGATAATGAGACTGAATTCACACCGGATGCGAGGGAATTAATTCGGGCGTTGGGATTATGACACCGCAGACTGAGCTTCCCGTGTAGAAATATTGTAAGTCGCCCCCTGAGAAAGGATGTGCATCTTAATCCCCAGCAAAGTCAGTGACTCCTTACCAGTAGCCTCAGCCATCGAAGAATGCGCCAGTTCGGAGGGATCAATCACCGTAATCGAACCTGCGCCGACCACTTCCAACACATCATCCGGCCCGATAAACGCCGCCGTGTTTTCACAAATTCCTAAACCCGATGCAAACGGGTTATAAGACACCGCTGACAACAAACGCCCCAGCCGGTTACGCTGACTGAAATGCTGATCAATAATCACTTTGTTTAACAAGCCCAAACCGGGTGCAAACTTCACACCTTGCGCCGTAGGCAAAGCGCCTTTCGCACCGCCCGCAATCATGTGCTCAGGCATAATCGCCGCACCCGCTGAGGTGCCCGCAACATGCACACCCGTTGCATTCTGGCGACGTATCGCCTGAGCAATCGGCGTGCCACCCAGAATAGTCGACAGGCGCAACTGATTACCACCGGTAATAAAAATGCCATTGGCCTGTAACAATGTTTTGAGGTGATCATCCTGACGCGCTTCATCACGGGTATTAATTGGCAGAGACACCGCATTACCCGCCCCCAAATCACGAAACACCTGTTCGTAATTCGGGCCGGTTTCATCCAGCTGCGAAGCCGTCGGAATAATGACAATCCGCGCATCACTACCGCCACACAAATCCACAAAACGTTGTAAAATCACCGGATCTTCAACACGCTCTTCTGCCCCCCCGATCGGGATGACAAAACCACGGCCTGACTTATCCCTGGCCTCAACTCTAGCTGGACACATAGAAACCTCTACTCGAAAGTGCCTTTCATAATCAATGTTTTATCCCTGATATGCCAACGTCCCAACGCCATGACGTCATTAATTGAGTAATCAGCGTCCAGCACCAGTAAATCAGCATCAGCCCCCGTCACCACACGCCCCTTAGCAGGAAGGCGTAGCAAACGGGCGGGATTAGCGGTGAGCGAGGGTAACACATCCTCCAGCGCCATGCCCTGCGCAATCACAGTTTTTAAGGTGGCCAGCAAAGTTTCAGAACGCCCGAACCCCATCGACACAACCGCTCCGGTTTCATCGAACACAGGCATGCAACCACCGCCATCGGAACTGATAGTGATTTGCTCCAGCGCACAGCCTCT
>CALHAO010000313.1 GCA_937931765.1 uncultured Thiotrichaceae bacterium | reverse complement strand
CCCATAATCACCGGTGAAATCGCACTGGCGAACACCATCACCGAAGTCGATAAAGACTTAATCGACCCCAGATGCTTATTGCCGTATTTTTCCGAGAAAAACGGTGCGGCCAAGGTTGAATAAATACCGGCAGACACCCCCAGAAAAAACATAAATAACACCGCCACCAATAATTGATCCGAACTGGCCAGAATAAACAAACCCACCGCCAATGGTAATGACATTACAGCCACCAGCACAATCGCACCAAACCGGTCAATCAGCACACCCGCCACCAATTTAGTCACCGTCGTAGTCAGCGCATACAAGATATACAAACTGCCCCATACAGCCAGCGACCAGCCCTTTTCATCCACCAGATGCACCTGATGAAACATAAAGCCGGTAAACAACATCGGCATGGTCATCAGCGCCGGTAAAAATAAGTAAAACTGCGGATCACGAATCACTTCTGCACGCGTCCATTGTTTACGGCGCACGACCGGTGATTTTGCCACCTGATCTGTCGATGTATCCTCATTATGTTCTGCTTCAAAACTCTGCAAATAAGCCTGGTGCCGCTGTTCATGATTACGCAGTAAACGATGAATCAGTATCGGCATAATAATCGCCATCACCGCCGTCCAGAACACCCAGGATTCCCGCCAGCTCAGCCAAAACATCAGGCCAACCACCAGGCTTGGCAGCAGCGCTTCCGATACCGAATAGCCAATACCACTTAGTGCATTAGCTTTACCCTTCTGGTGATCCAGATAGCGCACCATCGCCGTGGCACTGGTCATACTCATCAAGCCCTGCCCCAGGTGGCGCAGCAATAGGATACTGATGAATAACATCCAGATATTCTGACTTACCGCCAGCAACAAACAACCCGCTGCTAAACCCGCCACCAAAATATAGGAAAATTGCCGCAGATCCATTTTATCAATCAGCGCCCCACTCCACAGCAGGATAACCGCACTGAGCAAAGTCGCAGCAGAATACACCATGCCAAAATCACCATGACTCAAGGAGAGGTCAGCACGAATCTCACCGCTGAATAATGCGATAAAATAAGTTTGTCCCAAGCTGGAAGCAAAGGTCATAGCAAAACCGAACAGCAATAAACGCCATTCGCTGCGAATCAGGGGGATAAAGGATTTCATGCGGCGGATTATGGCAGTACCAGCCTTAATAATCGACTGCTAAACAGGCCGAAATGGAGTATGTTATGACTATTCAGATTCAACCATTCCCATGTTAGAGAAATAACCGAATGAACTACGCTTTACCCTTGGAAGAAGTAGCACTGCGCCTTGGTGCTGCCGTGTTATGTGGTTTATTTATTGGCCTGGATCGGGAAATTAAACGTAAAAGCGTTGGCGTCCGCACATTCCTGCTGGTGTGCCTTGGCTCAGCCGGTTTCACCATTATCGTCATCGAGATCACCCACTACTATATTACGGTTTACAAGGATATATCACCTGATCCAACCCGCATTGTGCAAGGTGTCGTCACCGGCATCGGCTTTTTAGGTGGTGGGGCTATTCTGCAATCCAAAGGCCACATTAAAGGCGCGGCTACCGGTGCCAGCATTTGGGTTTCAGGCGGTATTGGTGTTGCCTGCGGTTATGGCTTTTACTGGCATGCGTTTATTTTTACGGGCTATGCTTTCGCTGTATTGGTGGTCGCAGGGTATCTAAGGCCGAAGTTGCGGGATGACATAGACGATGATGAAGGCAGTGTTGTAAATACTAAAAAATCCGAGTGACTCTCAGCCAACAAGCTTTCTCAAAATAGCGCTTATATTTTCCAAACCTGTCCAGCTAAATGCTGGCCAGCAGATACCAATTCGTAATAAGTAAGGATACATTTTTCATGCCCATTATCAACGTTGCCAGTACTTTAGAATACAACGTCAACACCCCCACCACGTTTGTTTTTAGCATTGTACCGGCGGAAACACCCCATCAGCGAATCGTCGAAGAAAACCTCATGCTGTCACCCCAGTATGATTACGAATGGCTACAGGTAGGCGAGGAAAATATTCGTAATATCCGTCTCGAGGTTCAACCCGGCGCGTTCCGGCTGGATTATCAGGCCACAGTCGAACTGACTCCTGATATTGATCAGGCTCCTCAGCTTGATGAAGTCATTTATCAGTCTCTCCCCGCCGAGGTTTTACCCTATCTCAACCCCAGCCGCTATTGTGAATCAGATCGCTTGGCCTTATTTGCCA
Source organism: uncultured Thiotrichaceae bacterium (assembly GCA_937931765.1). Classification (GTDB taxonomy): domain Bacteria; phylum Pseudomonadota; class Gammaproteobacteria; order Thiotrichales; family Thiotrichaceae; genus Thiolinea. The sequence continues at coordinate 8,987 of CALHAO010000313.1, read as the reverse complement.
GCAAAGAGTTCAGTACACAACCCGCTGGCCATGCCCGTGTCGAAGCTATTTGTGATTGGGTTAACAGCCATATAGATTATATTTCCGGCAGCACCGATGCTTCCTCCAGTGCTTGTGATGTCTTGGTAGATCGTGCCGGTGTTTGCCGTGACTTTGCTCATGTCAGCATTGCTTTGTGCCGCGCACTGGGTATTCCCGCGCGTTATATTTCAGGTTATGCGGTTGATTTACAGCCACCTGATTTTCATGGATTTTTTGAAGCCTTTCTGGATGGCAAATGGTATTTATTTGACGCGACCCGAATGGCACCCGTCAGTGGTTTTGTGCGTATTGGTCTTGGCAGAGATGCTGCTGATGCTTCTTTTGCCACCATAGTGGGTTCGGCTAACCTGCAGAATATGCAGGTATCGGCGCTGGATGAAACTGCTGCAACGGGTAATGAGCAAGCCAACGAAGCTATTTCTACTGCCTGAATTATGCGCAATGCACTCAAACAATACTGTTATCGTAATCCCACATAACAGTTTCCTGCTTTGACTGCGCTGCTTCTAACAATTGCAATAAAGGATAAGCCCGGGTGTTTAAACCAACTGGTGCATCCTGTTCATCATCCGGACTCTCAACCGTGGCAGGTTTTGAATCACCAGCTTTCAGAGCATCCTGTAGATTTTTCAGAGCTGTACCAATATCTTCTGCACGGATAGCACCCGGCACTGCACCACTGTGTTTTAGTAATTCCAACATGTGGTTAGCATCATCATCCAACATACTAAAACCGGCACTTTTGTTACTTTCAAAACGAATCATTTTATCCTTCCTCTCACACCTAAAAACTGATCACAATTTTATCGTTAAAACATCTGAATCAGCAAAGCCAACAGCCTAATCACTAACCAGACGGCGAATATCAATAGCGCAATAATGCCCAAAATAACCAGAAAAACAGTCAGCGTACTGCGCCTCGTCACTGGCTCCGGGCGCTCCAGATAAGCCTGCATCAACCTAACGTTGCGCAGATTCGCTCTGAAGGCAAAATCAAACAAGTCACCCACCACCGGAATTACACCAATCACCGTTTCCAACAAAATATTTAGCACCATGCGCATGACAACAGTAGGCGCAACACCTAAACGTACCGCCTGTAACAGGATATAGCTGGATAAGGCACCTGCCGTCAGATCACCTATACCGGGTACTAAACCAATCAACCCATCCAGACCAATGCGCCATGAGGTGCCGGGAACACGAATCGAGCTATCCAGCACCCAGGCTAATTTGTCGAGTTTTTTGACTTTATTACTAGTCGCTAAATCCATCATTATTTCCTAATTTATTCCGGCGCAAGGTGACAACAGAAAAATGCACACTGCAGCATCATCTTGATTGAGAAGATTCATTTTGATCCATAATAATTTTACCAATCACCAACAAAGGCACCGCCATGAATATCCCGGCCATTCCCCACAACCACCCCCAGATCAGTACAAATAAGAAGATAAGCACCGGATTAATGGTAAACATGCGCCCGATAAACAGCGGTTGGATGAACTGACCTTCCAGCAAATTCAGTGCGAATAAGAGCGCGGGTGGCAATAAAATCTGGGGCAACTGATCGAACGTTAGCAGCGAGACCAACGTGACAATGCCGAGGTTAATCGCCGGGCCAACATAGGGAATAAAATTAAAGAAAGCAGCCGATGCACCCCAAACAATGGGGGTCGGCATACCTGTCAGCCACATGACTAATGCGACAACCACACCCAACACAATATTTATCCCGGTGATCAGCAATAAATAACGACTTATTTTCTGCTGAACATCATTTGTAATTTTTACGACATTGGTTCGGTAACCCTTATCACGAAACAATAAACCGACTTTTCTGGTCAAAGAGTGGCCGGATACCAGCATAAAATAAAGTAGTACGACAAACGATAAACTGTTGATCAATAACGCCTGTGTACCATCCAACAAGGTATAAAAAATATTGGGGCCTTTCACCACGACATCAGGGGCTTGTTCTTCACCGGTATCCATCGACGTCATTTCTTCCACCGTCTCCGCTGTCTGCTGTACAGTTTCAATCGACTCTTTAAAAGGCGATAGCTTTTTCTCGATTTGGTGAATTTCTGCGGGTATACGCTCTAACCATTCACCCGCAGGAACCGCCAAGTAATTAAGCAACACGCCGATGAGGGTTGATGCCAACAGCAAAATAATGGCACTACCCAAAGCACGTGGAATATAAAATTTTCTTAATAACTCCACCAAAGGCGACAATAACAGAGCAATCAGTGTGGCAAGAAAAACGGGGATAAAAACTGATTTAGCCAGATACAATACCGACATCAGGCTGATAATAAACAATCCCCATAGCGGTATCGCCAGATGATTAAAACCACTGTCCTTGCCGGAACTCATAGTTTTTTCAACAATTGCAGACCGATACTCAGCAAGCTAGGCGGCAAACCGCCCTTACCTGCCTTTTGTAATAACACACCGGCCATAAACGCAGCACCGACACTGGCAACCGGGTGGGTTTTTACCGGTGCCAGGTAGTCAGTCTGCCGTGACACGGCCCGTAATTGTTGTTTAGCTTCAGTTACCGTTTGTGGTTTAGCCGTATAACGATCCATAAAACACCTCCCGCCAGTAGAAGAGAAAGCAACGCCATACTCAGGAACACTCCCGAAGGAGGCAACCAATTGAGCAAAGCATAATAAAGTGCAGTCACCAACAAGCCCATCGCGGCCAACAGCATCAGAGACGCCACTAACATTAACAGGCTCATCGCTACGGTGTGTAATACTTTTTGCCGGAGTAAACGGCCTTCTGCTTCCGCCAGATCAAACAGGCTGATAATGGTTTCTGTCAGCGCCTTCACAATGTAATCACTATACGTTTTCCCGTTGCTCTATACTTATTTGCCCTGATCCATCAGTTTGGAAATCACGTAACCCACACCGAAAGCGATACACAGGCTAGCTACCGGGTTTTTACGGACACGGTTACCGATCTCTTCCACACCTTCACTGCCTTTTTCATAAGCAGCTTCAGCACCTTCACGGGCCTTTTCCTGGTAAGTTTCCAGCTTTTCTTCCATTTTCTCACCCATCTCTTCAGCGTAAGAACTACCTTTATCTTTCAGCAGCTCCATCATTTCCGAGACTTCTTTACGCAGCGTTTCAAATTCTTCACGTAAATCTTCAGCCGCTTGATTCGCTTTTGTCGTTGGCATAACTTTCTTCCTTTTTTAAATTAAGACAGGGATCTGAAGCACAAAGCACTTACCCTTTTGGCCCGGCTAAGTACCACAATAATAAACCCAGCAAAGGCAATAACAGTATGATAACGACCCAAAGTACTTTACTACCGGTACTGGCTCCGCTTTGCACTACTTTGATGATGGCGAAAACATCCAACACCAGAATAATCAGGCCAAATAGACCACCTACTTCGATACCCATAACATTTCTCCTAAATTATTTCAGCTTAGCACCATTCTATAAATGCCAAAGTGAGTGTAAAAGTGGCGGTTTCCTTATACCGAAGCCAAGCCACCATAAATAATACCCGCCAGCAAAGCTGTTTCGGTATTAAATGTTGTTAAATCCTGGCCAGAAAATAAATTCAGATCGGGATAGCCGCACGCTCTCGCCATGCCCTTCATCAGGTGTGTTGATGTCCTGAAAAAGTTGTTTAATTGTTCTGCGCTTTTATCAATCACCAGACGGCGACGAAAATGTTTATCCTGTGTAGCAATACCCACAGGGCATTTATTACTGTGACAAGCACGCACGCCCAAACAGCCAATGGCCTTTAACGCCGTATCACCCAGAGCAATTGCATCAGCACCCAACGCCAGCGCTTTCACAAAATCAGATGGCGTGCATAGACCACCGGTGATGATAAGGCTAACATTTGCCTCTCGATAATCAAGATACTGACGGGCGCGGGCCAAAGCAGGAATAGTCGGCACTGGGGCATGCTCACCAAACAACAGTGAAGAGGCACCGGCACCACGCCCATCCAGAATAATATAATCAACACCTATTTTCAGAGCAGCCGCAATGTCATCTTCAATATGCTGTGCGGATATTTTCACACCAATCGGGATACCACCCGTTGCATCACGCACTTCATTGGCAAAATCACGGTAATCATCAATGCTGTTCAATGTCGGTGCGTTAGCGGATGAATCAGCCACCTGGCTCGCCTTGAAATGGAAGGCCTGACAGCGCTTCACGGCTGCCATGAAAAAATCAGAACGGCCAGAAGCATACTCATAAAAATAACGTGAATTAACTTGTTGCAACGTATCGGCTTCACCCGAACAGATGCCGGTACCCGCCAGTTCAGCTCCTTGCGCTAATGCCTGCCGGGCCTCTATAGACAATGCATCAACATTCATGCCAGTGATCAATAATGGCCTATCCAACTGTAGTGGTTTAACCGCCGCCGGGCCGATCAATACCCTACTGTTAACATCGACCTTATCATCAAGCGGAAACCTCTGTAGTTGGGCTTTCAATAATTGAATGTCATCCCAATCTGATAAAACCTGTCTCGGTGAAGCCATCGCTGCTTCCGGGCCTTTGTAGGCTTTATCCGGTTTGCCATGTTGCGCAAGCTGCTGGATAACTTGTACGTGGGGTTCCTCTTCGCTCCCCTGATTGCCTTGATAAAGTCCTTGATATGCATCACGATTATAAGGCTGGGGATGCGCTTTTTCCCACAGGGAAATCTCATCGTCATCCACCCAAACCTTGCCCTTTTCTACCCAGGCATTAAATCGGTGTAAGGTTTTATCATTGTCAAAAGCGCTGACTCCTGTCTTGTAACGATAATCCATTCCATGTAGACCACAAACCAGATTCTCACCACGAATATGACCATCAGCCATCAGTGCCCCACGGTGTTTACACCGACCATAAAGCAAAGAAACTTTATCATCGTCAGGCCAACGAATAATCACCAAATCAACATCGGCCACCAGGATATAACCGGGCGTTAATGGCTCAAGCGTATTCCAGTCAGCAATAACTATTTTCGCCATGAGACAAAACCTTAATAGAATAAAAAAAGGCTACCAATAAAAGGGCTGATAACTCTGGTAGCCTTGAACGGGAAATGTTCAGCCGAACATTTAATGGTAGAGATTTATTGTTGCTTTAATTCCTGCTCAGCTTCCTTCTCCTCTTCACTTGCACTGTCTGCCACACTTTCAGCTGTTTCGGCAACAGCCCCTGCAGCAGCGGCTTTAACTTCATTGTATTGATCTTTCACAGCTTCAGTGGCTTCAACAGCGGTCTCTTTCACAGCTTCAGTAGCATCTGCGGCAGTTTCTTTCACAGCTTCGGTAGCATCCGCAGCAGCTTCCTGAACATTATCCACTGCATTTCCGGCTGCCTGCTTAGCATCTACGGCAGTCTCTTTAACGGCCTCAGTTGCTTCAGCAGCAGTTTCCTGCACGGTGTCTACCGCATTTTCTGCTGCTTGTTTAGCTTCAGCAGCAGCCTGTTCTGAGGCTTTAGCAGCCTCGGTGGCAGTCTCTTCAACACTTTGTGCTGCGTCTGCAGCTACTTGTTTAGCGTCTGCAGCAACTTCCTGAGCAGCATCACCCACTGCGGCAGCCGCATCTTTTACGTTTTCTTTAGCATTCGCCAGGCCAGCAGCAGCCGAATTGGCTGTAGCAGATGCAGCACTTCCCAGAGCAGCGGCTCCTGATGAAATAGCTTCACCCGCAGCATCAACAGCTTCTCCGGCAGCATCTGCGGCCTGGCTCGCTTCTTTGGCTGCCTGTTCACTTTCAAGCTCAGCCGCTTTGGCTGCAGAGTCTTCCGCTAACTGAGCGGCTTTATCAGCCTCAGTCTGGGACGTATCGTTGGCGACATCATCTTTACTGCACGCGGCAAGCGTAGTAGTGAGACATAATGCATAAACAAACTTATTAATTTTCATGACACTTCCTTTATTAAATTCACAACACTGCAAATCTAATTAAAAACCTACGCTTAATGTTACGCAGGTGTTGATAAACTATAGGCATCCATTTTAAAGAAGTCAAACATTCCTTATCAGAAACAAGCTTTCTTAAAATGGTTTAAAAAAATAGGTAAAACTCATGGCTTATTTTTAAAATACTTTAAAACTAATTAACGTTCACAAGAAAATATAACATCAGGCATCGGGAAACCAATCCGTATCAATCTTAAAATAACGATCTCTAAAGTTGATTTTTTCCTTTAATTTTTCCATTTCGTGGAAGGTCACCCTTCGCTTATTGCAACGCAGATAACCATCAAATTCTAATTGCGTCAACGCATTACTGACCGACACATTAGTCAAGCCAATCGCATCGCCGATAGCTTCCTGAGTCAAAGGTATATCGAACTCTCCGTCGACATCCTTCGGCGCATGGATTTTTAAGCGCGCATGTATCTCCAGTAAAAAATGGGCCACCCGATCAACCGCGCTCATCCGCCCGATGATCTTCAAACGATCCATTAACACAACCTGCTCCAACATGCCCAGGCTAAAGATCAGCGCGGTCAATCGCGGGGACTGAGTAAAAATCGCATCCAGGTGTTTTTTAGGAAAAGGGCATAACACGGCCTTAGTCGCCGCTTTCACCGTACCAAATGATTCCTGCATAGCCACATCAGTAAGGCCAACCACATCGCCGGGATAATGAATGCGCAGCACCTGACGGGAATTTTCATCCAGATCAACGTAGCTGTACAACCAACCAGATTTCACCACGAACAGACTGTCTATATTGTCCTGTGCATTCAGATCAGTTTTTGCGGCAATACTGATTTGATTTTCTTCCAGCTTACGCAGCAAACGTTCATCCCGTTCACTAATGTCAATGTAATAACTCAACCGGCAGACCAGGCAACTCTCATCCTGCTCACTATTCATTACCATACTGTTCTAATCCTGCTCTTTTTGGAGTTGCAATGGCTCATTAAATGTTAATGTGCGGTAAGGAAAAGGAATTTCAATACCTGCCTCATCCAGTGCCTGCTTAACGGCGGTAATCACCTCATCACGGGAACGGCGTATATCCACCGGCAAGGAGCCTGTCCACCAGGTGACCTCAAAGTTTATAGCAGAGTCTGCAAACTCCTGTGCGAAAATTTGCACTGGCTGCTCATCAGTGATGACACTTGAGCAACTGTTAACAGCTTGTGTAATAACGTCGCGGCCATGCGCGACATCCTCACTGTAAGCGATGCCACAAATAATGGTGGTGCGCCGCTGATCAATGTCAGTGCGTATCCTCAATGGGTTTTTAAACAGCATACTGTTGGGCACGATGACCAACTGCCCATCCGTTTGGCGTAAGTGGGTTTCACGCACCAGAATATTTTCAACTTTGCCTTCCAACCCTTCACATTCGATGAAATCATCAATCCGCATTTCCTTGCGCAACAAGATGATAATACCCGCCAGAAAATTCTCGAAAATATCCTTGAAAGCAAAACCAATCGCTACCGAGCCAATGCCCAGCCCCGCCAGAATCTTGGTCGGTGTGAGATCGGGAAACGCGATAATGGCTGCAATCATGATACCAACCAGCCAGATAGCGATGGAAAACAATAGCTCAAACAGATTCTTCAGGCTTTTGCGTAACCGGGAGCGCCGCAACAGGCGCTTTGCCAGTGACCTGACACCCATCGCGATAAGGTAGGTTAAGCTAAGCACGATGATGGCGATAAGAATTTGCGGCAACATAGCAATCAGATCACGGACTATGTCCATGAGTTGATTTGACAAAATCTGCTCAGGTTGTATATCAGTTTGCATCTCAGTCCCTCATGGTGATTTATGGGTATACATGATATTTTTCACCCATTATTAAATTCTGGGGTAAAATAAAGTGTAGCCCATGAGGCACTATAATAATATAAGCAATAGCAGCTAACCGGTGGAAGTCAGAGATACTCCGGATCTTTCACTCATTCCCCAGAATATTAGCCGTCAATAATTTAAAATGGTTTAAAAAATGATCAAAAAACACCTTCACACTTACTTTAGTTAATTAATAAAAAATTCCGGGTTATTCTTTATTTCATTAATTACTCCCGGAGCTTTAGCATATTTAAATATTTTGGGGTAAATACTATTGAACTTTCTTAATCCCGATAATTTGAACCGTCCCGATCCAGAATTTCCTTGAGATCATCAAAATGCCGCGCCGACTGATCCGGATAATCCTCCATTTCCTGCGCAGCCTTGACCGCAATATCATGCGACAACACTCGCAACGGCTGGCCGGTTTGCAAAGCACGGATATAAGTCTCAGCGGCCCGCTCGAAATAATACAAACGGTTAAAGGTATCCGCCACGCTATCACCCAGCACTAACACACCGTGATTGCCCATAATCATCACCTTAACCTTTGGGTCAGATAACAAAGTCGCACAACGCGCACCTTCCGACTCAAACGCCAGCCCACCAAAACGATCATCAATGACATAACGCTGATAAAACGTAGTCGTATTCTGATCAATCGGCGGAAGTTCACTGTTTTTCAGCGTAGCCAGCACTGTGGCAAAGGTAGAATGCACATGCATCACGCACCGCGCATGCGGGCAATAACGGTGCACAGAACCGTGCAAACCCCACGCCGTAGGATCAGGCGCATCAGGGCGATCCATCGTCGCCGGATCATTGGCATCCAGCAATAACATGTCACTGGCGCGAATCAATGAGAAATGACGCTGATTCGGATTCATCAGAAATTGCGTGGCATCATCGTTCACCGCCAGTGAAAAATGATTAGCAACTCCTTCATGATAGTTTAGACGCACGGCCCAGCGGAAAGCTGCGGCCATATCTGTACGTTGTTGTGGGTAGTTCATTTTGTCTTCTCCTCATAAAAAATGCCGCAAGGTCTTTGCGGCATTCTATCAGCAAAACAAGTGAATTATCCCGCCTTAAACCGCCCGCTTAAACGCCTTCAGCCCAGGATAAACACC
>CALHAO010000312.1 GCA_937931765.1 uncultured Thiotrichaceae bacterium | reverse complement strand
GCAAAGCATTTTTTGAACATTTAAGAACGTTGGTACTGTTTCTGCCCTTTGATAGCTGGGATCACTTGATGGCATTTATGCTCAATCCCAGCGCTAACCCTCCGATAAAAACAGAAGAAATTTCTAATTGAGAACTGCTGGCATGGTTGGCACCGGGCCATCCGTATAACGCTCAATCGGCACCACCAGGCCAAGGCTCAGGCGGTTCGGACGGAAGGCGGTGTTGTAGCCCTGACTAATGGGCTGGAAGTGTTCAGTCACACTCATATTCCTTTCAGTTGGATGTGTATGCCTGCATTATATTTACAAATACTTCGATTGATAATCAGGCCGGTCACACAATCTGTTTTTAGTTTTTGTTGATAATAGACGAAATATCACCCATCTTCTTTCGCTCAATCCGGGTTCTTGGCGCAGGTTAGCAAAATCTATTGTACTCACAATCAGACCAATCTATTCTAAATTAACAAGGGTTGAAGGAAGAGGAGCATAAAGCGGCGAAACAAGCGGATGAGGCATAACGGCCATGTAACGGGAAATAGCCCACTTAAGTACGATACTCTATGAGCCTAATCGAACAACACCCGCCGAAACTTCCGCACAACGCCGCTTACAGCATCATCATCAAAACGTTCACCCGCAATGAGGCCGAATGTCAGGTTCAGGGATGTTCGGCCCGGTGCAATGCCTTTGTGTCGGCATCGAACCGTGCGGCTCAGGTGAAACGGGTTAACAATTCTTAAAGAGCCTTCAATGACCTGCGAAAGAAATTCAGGCCACTTTGGGAAAACTATACCCTGAAGCTTCAATATAAGAACCCGAATAGCCAAAGTGGAATTTTCCTGCCCATGCCAAACTCCAAATCATCCGCCACTATCCAAGCTTCGTCCAAGTCCTTAATTTGTTTTCGGGACTTTGAACGACCACCGACTTCGAACACATAGCTTTCATCCACCATAAAATCACCACCTTTGGGGTAATTCAGCCTGTGTTGGTAGGACAGCATGGAGGCAAAAAATGTCTCCCGACGTGTGCCCGCCTTAGATTCGCCACAAAAAACTGAGAATAGGTTGGTGTTATCAAGATAGAACTTTTCAGGTTTGGAAATGATACTGATACCGTTAGCCTTCGCGCCAAGTATGCGCAACAAACCGGCGGCTTGTAATAAGCCTAAATATTTATAGAGTGTTTTTTGATTCAGTTCGACCGCACCGCATAGTTTTGAAATATTAATATCAAATGGCTCACTTTGGCACAGCATCACCATTAGCTTTTTCAGTGCATTAATCTTGTCATAATCCAGCGGATACAAAGCGGGTATATCGGTTTCGATGACTTGCATAGAGGCGCTTAACAAACGGGGTAAATAAGTCTGTCCGGCCTCTTTGTAAAACGGGTAAGCACCGTGATCCATATAAGCGGGTAGGTAGGCCAGTGGTTTAACCTGACTCACAATGTCGATCGCTGCCTGTTCATGTCTCTCGATAATGGCTTCCAGCGGAATAACATCAAACGATTCACCTGTTTCCAGCTCCAGAAACTCACGGAAGGACAACACCGGCAAATGATAGATCATAGCGCGGCGGCTAAGGTCTGCTTTGGCATGATTGATCGCAGCAGCTGAGGAGCCGGTAAAAATAACCCTGAGATCAAAAAAGCTGTCATAAATCAGCTTGAGTTCGATTTCAAAATTGGGTGACTTATGAATCTCGTCAATGATTAATAGTTGTCCACCGACTTTTTGCAAGGCATCAGCAATGGCAAACAAGCCAAGCTGTCCCACTAACGGGTGATCCGCAATAATATAAAGTGCTTTGCTGCCCAGTTTGGCGGTCTTTAGGTATTGTAATAGCAGTGTCGTTTTGCCAGCACCTCGAGCACCCATAATACCGGTTAAGCGTTGGGAGTAATCAATTTCTGCGTGCAGAAAACGCTGGTAGTCCGGGAGTTTTTGGGATTGAATCTGGGCGGATAACTGTAACAGTGGCTCTATCATTTTTGCATTCCAATGATATATAAATGATTATATTTAGTATTGTAATGATAAAAAATTGATTTGTCGCTATTTGTGATTCTGTGCGTGTTATTGAGGGGGGGTTCTTTTGCGACACCCCCCCTGCAGGTGGCCCGGATGAAAGGCAGTGTTACTTAAATCTCAACCACCACTTTGCCCATACCTTTACCACTGACCAAACGCTCATGTGCCGCGCCCACTTCGCTCAGCGCATAGTGATTCTCATCCAGCACCGGCTTCAAAGCACCCACTTCAGCCATTTCCGTCAACTGTCTTAAGGGTGCATTGTATTTATAAACACTTCGCATGATAATCAGGCTGGATATACAATCTGTTTTTAGTTTTCATTGATAATGGCATCGGCACTCAGTATGAACATTGATCACCTAAAATTATTTGTGCGCATCGCGACCACCCACAACATCAGTATGGCGGGGCAGGAATTAAGCCTGTCACCAGCGGTGGCCAGTTCGTATATCAATAAACTGGAGGAAAAACTGGGTGTGCGGCTGGTGCACCGAACCACGCGCAAGGTTTCGCTCACTGAAGAAGGCAGCGCCTTTCTGCCCCATGCGGAAGATGTGTTAGCCAGCGTGGAAGCGGCGCGGGCATCGGTGGGCGCGGGGAATACTTCACCTTCGGGGACCTTACGCATTACTGCGCCTGCGTCTTTCGGGCGCTTGCATATTGTGCCGGGGCTGAAGGGGTTTCTGGCGCGTTACCCTGAACTGACCATCGATTTACGGCTGACGGATACCATTGTTGATATGGTGGAAGGTGGTTTTGATATTGCCATCCGCAACTCTGAACTGAAGGACTCCACGTTGATCGCCCGCAAACTGGCGACTGACCGGCGGATACTGTGTGCTTCGCCGGATTACCTGGCGGAACATGGCACACCCGCTTCACCGAGTGAATTGCGTCAACATTCCTGTCTGTATTTAGCCGGGTTGGAGAGTTGGGTATTTGATACGCCGGATGGTCAGGTGACGGTTAAAACCAGAGGGAATTTCCGTACTGATCATGGTGAGGCATTGCGGGATGGTTGTGTGGCCGGGTTGGGGATTACGGTGAATTCGATATGGAGTGCTTATGAGCATCTTAAGCGGGGTGAGTTGGTGCAGGTGCTGGAGGATTATCCGTTGGTGTCGGATACGGCGATCTGGGCGGTTTATCCCAGCTCGCGGTTGTTAGCGCCTAAGGTGCGGGCGTTTATTGATTATTTTGCAGCGTATTATGGTGCTCCGCCTTATTGGGATTGAGTTTATTCATTCATGGCCACTCATAACAGCCGCACCGAATTCAAATCACGTATCAGAATAAAATCGCTACCTAAGAAAACTCACCCCAGTCCGCCATCTTCCGCCCAAACAACCAACGCCCAGGCTTCCGGCACGCCCAACTCCGTCCCGCCGCATCATACAAAGTCACCTCACAACGCCCCGCCCGCTGCTCAGCCAACAACTCACCCAGAAAATTCTCAACACCACTCAAAGCCGCCTGCCAGCTTCCCGGCTCATCATTCAGCGCCGCAAGCCGCAACTGATCCAGAATCACCAGCACATCACCGGTTTCCGGCATACTACCCACCGCCGCCTCAGCCACCCAATCAGTATCAACCAGCTTAGCCACCACCTGACCACAAACACCACCGCCATAAACCGCAGCCACCGATTTCAACAGGTCAGTATCCACGGCCCCCTCACCCCAGAGCCACACACCATTGACCGGCGGCAATCCGGCTGCTTCACGTTGCTGATTAACCGGTTGAGTATGCAATAACATCTGAATTTCATTAAACAACTGCGCCCAGTATTTATCACCCGACTGTGGCAAATAAGGAAATACATT
>CALHAO010000311.1 GCA_937931765.1 uncultured Thiotrichaceae bacterium | reverse complement strand
AAACCGCCTTCAATGATCAGGCCAGATCCTGAGCCTTTGCGGGTGTTTGAGTTCCACGGTGACAGCGTGCTATGGGCGTGTTTCACGACATAAACATGCATAACAGCATCTTTCAGTGCTTCTTTTACATCTTTTTTTTCTGCTGCAGTCTGTTCAATCGGTGTTTTTGTGGCAGGTGTTTCAGTCGCTTTGGTTTCAGCTAAAGCCGGCGCTGAGCAAAATAGCCCTGAAACAATGCATGCAATAAGTGACAGACGGTGTTTGTTGAATTTCATGTACTCATCCTGAAATTGATAGAAGCAGGCGGATTCAGGTTTTCCTGAAATTGTTATAGTTTTTAGGCCGTGCCCGGAATAATTTGGCCTGAAAACCAGCGGTCCCCAATTTAACCATTCTTAATATATCGTTATATATCGGTTTTTTGCCAAAAACTTGGTATTCTTCGCCGATTACGCGGCATGTTATTGCCTGCGTACTTACGCAACTTAAGTCAAAAAACATCAATAGGATAGCACGATGACTGATTATAAGCATACGCTTAACCTGCCAAAAACCGAGTTTCCAATGCGCGGTGATTTGGCAAAACGTGAACCGGGTATGCTCGAAGATTGGTATGAGCGGGAGCTGTATCAGCGCCTCCGCGAAAAAGCCAAAGGACGCCCGAAATTTGTTTTGCATGATGGCCCTCCCTATGCAAATGGCTCCATTCATATCGGTCATGCGGTTAATAAAATTATTAAGGATGTCATTGTAAAAAGTAAGACAATGGCAGGCTTCGATGCGCCTTATGTACCTGGCTGGGATTGTCATGGTTTGCCGATCGAGAAAAAGATCGAAGATAAGGTTGGGCGTGTTGGCACTAAAGTAGATGCGAATACGTTCCGTCGACTTTGCCGTGAATATGCCTCTGAACAAATTGATATTCAGCGCAATGAATTCAAACGTCTGGGTGTATTGGGTGATTGGGATTACCCTTATCTGACCATGAATTACAAAACTGAAGCCGGTATCGTTCGCGCTTTAGGTCAAATTGCACTCGGTGGCCACATGCACAAAGGCACCAAGCCGGTGCATTGGTGTACGGATTGTGGCTCCGCGCTGGCTGAGGCGGAAGTTGAATACGAAGACAAAAAATCTGTTTCGCTTTACGTGCGCTTTGATGTGACGGATCAGGCTGACTTATTGCAACGTTTTGAAGGTGCTGAAGCCAGTGATGGGCAAACTTCAGTATTAATCTGGACAACAACCGCATGGACATTACCTGCGAATCAGGCTGTGGCTTTCAATGCGGAGCTGGAATACGTACTGCTTGAGGCGAATGGCGAGCGTTTTGTGCTGGCTGAGGCTTTGTACGAATTAGTGATGCAACATGCCAAAATTGAAGACTACACCGTATTGGCTCGTGCTACCGGTCAGCAGTTGGAAGGCATGCAATTGCAGCATCCTTTCCTGGATCGCCAGGTACCGACTATTTTAGGTGATCACGTCACCGTTGATGCAGGAACCGGCGCTGTGCACACAGCACCCGGTCATGGTCAGGAAGATTTCGCGGTAGGCAAACAATATGGTCTATTGGTTGATAATCCGGTGGATGGTGATGGGAATTTCCTGAAAAGTACCGAGTTTTTTGCCGGTGAATCGGTGCATAAAGTAGCGAATCATGTGCTGGAAGTGCTGAAAGAGCGCGGTCGTTTATTGTCATCGACTAAGATCAAACACAGCTATCCACATTGCTGGCGGCATAAAACCCCGCTGATCTTCCGTGCCACACCACAATGGTTTGTCAGCATGGATCAGCAAGGTTTACGTGCTCAGGCACTGAAATCCATCAAGGAAGTTGAGTGGATTCCGGAATGGGGTGAGGCGCGTATCGAAGGTATGATTGCTAATCGTCCGGACTGGTGTATCTCACGGCAACGTACCTGGGGTTCACCGATCACTTTGTTTGTGCATAAAGAAACCGGTGAGCTGCACCCGCATACAGATGCTTTGGTGGAGGCCGTTGCTCAGCGCATTGAAAAAGGTGGTATTGAGGCTTGGTTTGCGCTGGATAAAGCGGAATTGCTGGGCAAGGATGCTGACGATTATGACAAGGTGTCCGACACGCTGGACGTTTGGTTTGATTCCGGCACCACGCATACATCGGTACTGAAAGAGCATCCTGATCTGACATTTCCGGCGGATATGTATCTGGAAGGTTCGGATCAGCACCGTGGTTGGTTCCACTCGTCCTTGCTGACGTCAACAGCGATGTATGGCCATGCGCCATACCGTGAAGTCCTGACACATGGTTTTACCGTTGATGGCAAGGGGCAGAAAATGTCCAAGTCAGTCGGTAATGTTATTGCGCCACAGCAGGTGACCAATAAGCTGGGTGCGGATATTCTGCGTTTGTGGGTGGCTTCGGCAGATTACAGTCGTGAAATGACTGTATCGGATGAAATTCTCAAGCGTACTGCGGATGCTTATCGCCGGATTCGTAATACTTCCCGCTTCCTGCTGTCTAGCTTGGGTGATTTTGATCCGGCTAAACACTTGGTGGCACCGGAAGCTATGTTGCCATTAGATCGTTGGGCAGTACATCAGGCAGTTCAGACTCAGGACAAAATTACGGCGGCTTACGACAAGTACCAGTTCCACCAGATGACGCAGGAATTACAGAAGTTCTGCTCTGTGGATATGGGCAGTCTGTTCCTTGATATTACTAAGGATAGGCAATACACCATGCCAGCGGATAGTGCAGGGCGACGTTCTGCACAAACGGCGGCTTATCATATTCTGCAGGCGATGGTGCGTTGGATGTATCCGGTATTGAGCTTTACTTCCGAAGAAATCTACCAGCATTTGCCCGGCGATAAGGATGAGTCTGTACTGTTTACGCAATGGTATGACGGTTTGTTTGAGCTGGATGCTGATAGTGTCATCAGTGCAGATGATTGGGCGCAAGTGTTTACGGTGCGTGAAGCGGTGAGTAAGCAGTTGGAGCAGGTACGTGCGGATGGCAAAATTGGTGCAGCGCTGAGTGCTGAGCTGGATATTTA
>CALHAO010000310.1 GCA_937931765.1 uncultured Thiotrichaceae bacterium | reverse complement strand
CGCACTGAAGATGACTTCGCATATATGCGTGATGAGCGGCAATACACTAACTTGCTGATTAATGAGTTGCCGCGTGTTGATTTCGCTCACACGATGGCGCGTCAGTTGTTTGTGGATGTGTTCAATACGCTTTACCTTGAGCAACAGTTGCAATCAAAGGATGCGACTTTGGCCGCTGTCGCAGCGAAAGCCACCAAGGAAACCCGTTATCACTTGCGCCGTAGCCATGAGTGGGCCTTGCGCCTGGGTGATGGTACAGAAGAAAGCCACCAACGCATGCAGAAGGCGATTGATAGCCTTTGGGGTTACACGCATGAGATGTTTGACGTTGATGAAGTTGAACAACAATTGGTTGATGCAGGCATCGCTGTGGACAGTGCTGCTTTGCGCCCGCAGTGGTTGGAGAAAGTGAGTGCTATTTTGACTGAGGCGACGTTGACTGTGCCTGAGGATAGTTGGGTGGTGCGTGGTGGCCGTACCGGTTATCACACTGAAAATCTGGGGCATTTATTGACTGAGATGCAGTTTTTACATCGATCGAATCCTGGTGTGGTTTGGTAGGCATTGTTATGTCTTCAATCAGCACTATCCCAATCATCTCAAGCGCCTGGGCAGAACGCCAACAACACCGCAAGCAATCTGCTGTACCCGAGTTGTGGGAAATGCTGGACGCAGTCAACGACCCCGAAGTTCCCGCGCTCAGTCTCTGGGATTTAGGTGTGTTGTGCGATTTACAGAAAGATGAAAGTGGCAAGGTTACCGTGTGGATCACCCCCACCTATTCCGGCTGTCCGGCGATTGGCACCATGCAGGATGATATTGAAGCCGAACTGGTTAAAGCTGGTTTCAGCGATTATGAAGTGAAGACACAATTGGCTCCGGCCTGGACGACTGATTGGTTATCACCTGAAGGCCGCCGCAAGTTGCGTGAGTATGGTATTGCACCCCCCAAGCAATCTGGTTGCGGGAATGCACTGGGCTTGACGCCGGAGTCGGGTATTGAGTGTCCGCATTGTGGCTCAGACGATACGGCTCTGCTGAGTGAGTTTGGCTCAACCGCTTGCAAGGCGCTATTTAAGTGCCAGGATTGTCACGAACCTTTTGATTACTTTAAGCAAATATAAAATATAGGACGGCAGCATGTCGGATACCAGTTTCTACCCTTTGACGATTTCAGATGTGCAGCCTGAAACCGATACCGCGATTCGTGTCACGTTTAATGTGCCGGACGAATTGCAAGAGACGTTTAAGTTTAAGCAGGGGCAATTCCTGACGCTAAAGGCGGACATTGCGGGTGAGGACGTACGTCGTTCGTATTCAATCTGTTCAGGGGTGTCAGATGGCCACATGCGCGTGGGCATTAAGCGCGTTAAAGGTGGTCAATTCTCGAACCATGCCAATGATAATTTCAAGGTAGGCGATACGGTTGAAGTGATGCCGCCACAAGGTAGCTTTTATACTGAAACTGATCCTGAGCAAGCTAAGAATTATATGTGCATTGCGGTTGGCAGTGGCATTACGCCGATTCTGTCGATTATTAAAACTGTATTATATGATGAGCCAAATAGTCGTGCTACGTTGATTTATGGTAATCGCCGTACTAATTCGGTGATGTTTAAAGAAGAGCTGGGCTTTATTAAAAATCAGTACCTGAGCCGGTTTAACTGGATCAATATCATGAATCAGGAAGATCAGGGTTCTGATGTATTGAATGGCCGGATTGATAATGACAAGGGGACTGAGCTACATAAGGCCAAACTGGTTAATCTGCTGAAAACGGATGAGGTGTTTATCTGTGGCCCTGAGAGCATGATGTCTGAGGTGTCGCGTGGTTTCCGGGGGGTTGGGTTTAGTGATGACCGGATTCATTATGAGCTGTTCTCTAACTCTGCGGAAGATAGCGAGAAGATCCTGGAGAAGGCGCAGCAGCGGATTGATACTTATGGTGAGGAAAAGAGCTGTAAGGTGACAGTGGTGGCTGATGGTCGTTCGTTGATGTTTGATCTGGCGACGGTGGGCGAGAACATCCTGGACGCCGGTATGCATCATGGCATGGAGCTGCCCTATTCCTGTAAGGCTGGGGTTTGTTCTACCTGTAAGGCTAAGCTGGTGAGTGGCGAGGTGGATATGGATATTAATCATGGGCTGGAGCCGCATGAGGTGGAGGCTGGGTTTATTCTGGCTTGTCAGGCGCATCCGGTGTCGGATGAGGTTGTGGTGGATTTTGATCAGCGATAACGACGACCAAAACAAACTGATAGATGCCCTATTTAAACTTGAAGGGCATCAACGTTTAACGGGTGATACTGAGAGTATTGTGGAACTGTTGGCTATGCCGGATGGTGGTGATATTGAATTTGAAATACCGCCACTATCCGATTGGTTGTTTAAGGCTGCGGATTTACCGTAATGTTATTACTGGGTATCAATGATGAGCTTTACTGTGATTCCTTTGCCTGCTGTCTGACATAATCCAGATTTCCCTGCATCGTTTTTACGTCGGGGTGTTCATCTCCAAAGGTTTTTTTTAATATATTCAGAGCCTGCTCCAAATAATCAGCGGCCTGAACCAACTTCCCTTGATGAAAAGACAGTGTTCCTAAATTATTCAGCGTGGTCGCCACCTCAGGATGGTCTTTGCCCAGTGCCTTTTCTGATATCGACAAGGAACGCTGATACAAGGGTTCTGCCTCCTCATATCGACCTTGTTTTCGGTACAGCCCCGCCAGATTATTCAGCGTGGTCGCCACCGAAGGATGGTCTTTGCCCAGTGCCTTTTCTGATATCGACAAGTCACGCTGATACAAGGGTTCTGCCTCCTCATATCGACCTTGTTTTCGGTACAGCCCCGCCAGATTATTCAAGCTCGTTGCTATATTGTTATGATGTTCTGGTAAATTAGCCTCTCTTAAAGACAGTGCTTTTTCATAAAGAGGTTCTGAACGCTTATATTGCCCAGCATCATCAAACCCCCAACCTGCCCAATTAAGATACTCACTCCATTTAGCATGATGCTTCTCACCCAATGCCGACATCTTGTTTGCCGCACTTTCATAAGCCTCACCCATCGCCAGATAATTTAACTGAGTTCTCGCCAACGCCCCCTTAGTCGCGGCAATCTCAGCTGCTGTAATCAAGCGGTTTTCCACATGGCTATCCATCGCCAGTTGCTCAGCCTGATCCAATAACTTCCGGGCCTTTTCAAACCGACCCGAATCAATCGCTGCCTCAGCCTGGTTTTTTAAATCAATAATATCTTCATCACTGGTCTGAATTTCAGACAATTTCTGCTTCAATTCCCGAAAACTTTCCGCAATTTCAGGCAACTTAATTTCCCAGTCACCAATCGGTATATCTTCAACTTGCAGAATCGCGAAGAAGGAAGCCAACGAATTCTC
>CALHAO010000309.1 GCA_937931765.1 uncultured Thiotrichaceae bacterium | reverse complement strand
CGGATACTCAGCTATGCAATGGCACAGGAAATTGAGAGTCTTCCGGAAGCCGGTGTGTGGGATGAATGTAGCCGCACCTTGTTCAATCCGCTAGCGGATCAAAGTAAACAGCTCAGTTTCGATGTTATCAATGATCTGGTGCAGCGTCCGCCGGTTCCGGTACAAAAGCTGGGTGCTGAAATACTCGCCTTCCAGCAACATAATCCGGCTGATATTCCGGAAGAACTTTTCCTCGTCATTATCCAATCACCCCATCCGGAAGTCAGAGCCATCGGCGTGCGCTTATTAGCTGGCATGAGTGATGATGAGCTGGCGAAAATGCCACAGTTATTAGCGGAATTATTATTGTCACCGGACGAACCTATCCGCCTGGAAGCACGGAAAATTATCCAACGCGTCGCCCGCAATAGCACCGCCTTCGCAGAAGCCATGTTGCAGGAGTTATTACCGCATAGTTTCCGCAGCGAAAAGGCGGAGGGCATCCACGAGATTCTGGTCGCCTGTATCACCGAAGATTTGCAACGCGCATGGCCAAAGGTGGATAAAAACCAGCTGTGGCGCTTATTACTGGCACAAAGCAAAGCCGCACAACGTATCGGCGCGGCCATTCTTCCCTCCCGCCAACATCAGCAATACAGCGTCCGGCAATGGGCGCAGTTAGGAAAGAATCCATCACAGTCTGTACGCGAGTGGGCGCAAACTGCTTACACAGAAAACCTGTCATTGGTGCGCAGCCAGTTTCCGCCAGCTTTACGTTTATTGGACACCGACTGGGACGATAGTCGCCGGTTCGCCATCGCTTATTTCCGTGAACATTTTTCAGCTGAAGAATGGACACCAGATACGCTGATTTTATTGTGTGACAGTGTGCGTGATGATGTGCAACGTATGGGGCGTGATTTATTACGTGAATTTTTTCAGGAAGATCAGGGCGAACATTATTTGCTGCGTTTAAGCCAGCATCCCGCACGTAATGTACAGCTATTCGCCAGTGAGTTTCTACAGACTTATGCATCAGGTGATGCTGAAGTAATGGCCAAACTTCAGCCTTATTTCATTACCGTATTATCCGCTGTGAATCAGGGACGAATTGCCAAAGAACGTATTCTGGATTTTCTGCTCAGTGAAGCGCAAAAGGATCACAGCATCGCTCAACAAGTCGCCGGTATTCTGGAACATCAATCGGTCACCGTCGCCATCCGCGATAAAAGCCGTTTTATACAAGGCATGTTGCAACTACAACAACAGTATCCCGATTTGTCATTACCCATTAAACACCATAAACCGGTGGTACGTGGTTTTCAGGCGGAGCTTAGCTGATGGAATTTCATTATCGTTACCTTGGCCGCTCGCAAGCCAATACCGGCGCTAAGGACACTGAACTGGCTTTTGTGCCGGACAGTTTGCGTGATCCGGCGTTTTTTGTGGCGGATTTAGGCAAGCACCTACCATTTCGGGAAGCTATTTCTGCGTTGCATTCGGTGGTGGTTTCCGATCTGCGATTACAGCCTAAAGACCGCACGGAGTATATGGCCTGGCGCGAGACAGAAGAGCAAACCATGCTCGCTGAATTCATGGGCAGAAAACAGGAAATTGAGGGCAAGATTAAACCGCTGAGTGCAGAATTAACCAACATTAACTCCAAGGCACAGACTTTACTGGCTCCTTATTACAAAGCTGAACAGAAGTATTTTAAGTACTTATACAAACATGATTTCAATGCCTGGATGGTGCTTGATCCGGTGATTACTGTGCATCCTGATCAGGTATTTTTTGAGTGTTTTTCAGAAGATGAGTCCAGTTATGGACGCCTGAGTTGCAGTCATAATGTATTTAAAAATATCAGCGAATGCGCCTACGGCACCACCAATATCGACTACTCGGAAGGCCTGTATCAGGAATTCCAGAAAATTCGTGATTACCGCAATACGCAGCTAAAGATTGACCCTTCTGGATTTCAGGTGGAAACCGAACAATCCGACCAGTTTATTGAGCAGAAAATTGATTTACCGGAGAGCTGGGTGCGTGGGTTTTTACAGGTGAATTCGGCGCTGACTTTACCGATGACACAGTTTGATTTGCACCCGATGGATGTACATAACTTGTGTTTTCTACTGCGGCGACGTAAAGAACGGATCGGGCCACGCTCATTGCGCTTCCTGTTAAAACCGGGACAGCCGATTGAGATTCTGTTGGAACCTTGGAATCAGATATTAAAATGCCCGCGCTCAATTTATCAGGGCAATGATGAACAGGAAGTGCGTATCTGGGGGCGGCGGCGATTGTTTATTCTGGAACGACTGATTCCGGTGGCCAAACGTTTTACCGTACGCCTGTTGGGCACCGGCTTGCCGAGTTTCTGGGTGGCGGACATGGGTGACATGCATTTTACGCTGGGGCTTTCCGGCTGGACGGCGAATGACTGGTCTAAGGCGGGTAACTTTGACCTGATGGCTCCACGTGGTGAGGTGGATAGTGATACGGCTGAGCGGGTGATCGCTGAGTTACATAAACACTGGCAAGCTTCTTCTGCTGCGCTAGCGACTGCATTGGGGCTAGATGAAACGATGGTGAAAACAGCGCTAGCGGCTTATGCCCAACATGGTCGGGTGCTGTATGACACTGAAGCTGAGGTTTATCGGCTGCGGGAATTGAGCCGTGAGCCTTTGCCGATTGATCAATTACGATTTGCTAATCCGCGTGAGGCACTGGCAGCTAATTTTGTGCAGGCCGGATTGGTTGAAGTGCAGCCTATAGAGGCGCGGGATAAACACACAAAAATCAGCGGCACAGTCACCGATAATGCGCATGCCCGGCACACTGAGATCCTCATTGATGGCGATCAGCGTTTGTTTGATGGCCACTGTACTTGTGACTATTACATCCATCATAAAATGTACAAAGGCCCGTGTGAGCACATGCTCGCGCTGCGCAAAGCAGCCGGTCAGGCAGGATAATAAAAACGATGAAAAAATACGCATGCAAAAATCACCTAACATTTCATCACACGGATTCTTTTCGTAGCGGGCTTTGTCGGTTGAAAGCACCGATCATGCTGCTTAACCTTTCAATTCCACGGCAGTTGTGCCAAAATTTCAGTTACCGTGATGCGGGTAAAGAACCTTGCTTTTTGGGTGGTGTATCGCCATCCGTGCACAGAGCTTTATCATGCTTCACTGGTGTGTTCTTGACTGGGCACTCTTGCCTACCGGTGCGTTATTACGGTGTAAAGTCTACGACTTTAATACACGCACCGGTAGGCAGAGTGCTTCGGGTTGAACACCCCAGTGCTTTGAGTCGAACGAAGGATACCCGCATCACGCCCCTTCC
>CALHAO010000308.1 GCA_937931765.1 uncultured Thiotrichaceae bacterium | reverse complement strand
GGTGAGTTTTCGCAGGCTAATATTTTTCATACGATCATCGGTGCGTTTGGCTTGCAGTCAGAGGTATACCGGCGTGATCTGGATGTTTTAGCGCGGTAGCGGTCACCGAAGTGTTTTGGAGATAGTCATCATGTGAAATCAAGGAAGAAGCTGATCGAACTTTGCCAGCATAGCCTGAGCATTATTCAGAACTGACGCCGAACTCCCTTCCCCCCTTTGTGGGGGCAAGGGCTGGGGATGGGGGGAGGCTCTAAATCAAGCCGCCGAATCAGGCTCAGCAGGTGCATCAGCCTTAGCCGCTACCGCCGCTTTAATAGCAGTCTGCAACTCACCGCTTTCAAACATTTCCAGTGTAATGTCACAACCACCAATCAGTTCACCACCAACATAAACCTGTGGGAACGTAGGCCAGTCAGCATAACGTGGCAGGTTCTGGAAGATTTCCATGTCAGTGATTACATTGACGTAGGCAAATTCTTCACCACAGCCCATCAGTGCCTGAGCGGTACGGCTTGAAAATCCACACTGTGGTAGTTGTGGCGTGCCTTTCATGAAAACGACGACTGCGTTATTTTTTACGGCATCGTCAATACGTTCTAATACGTCCATTGTGTAAACCTTTTTGGTTGCGTGTAAGTTGCGGTCAATATGCTGCCGGATTGAGCTGAATTCAAGTGCTATTTGCGGATTAGTCGCCACCACCCAATAAATGGCGGGCTTCTTTCTGCATGGTTCCCCTAGCCAGCAACAGTTTCCAGCGATTTCCACCCGCTTGTCGCCAGAGCAGTGATGCACGTATACCGGACAGTAATAAAACCCTTATTTTTGCCGCATTATCCGGATTACCCAAGTGGGTTTGGTCACCTTTGATAATAATACGCGGGCCGATTTTACTGATGGTTTCAGTATAGGTGTCAGCCAGCCGGGCAATCACATTGCTATGTGTCGGCTCAAAAAACTCCAGTTGCTCCTGTGCGGCGCTAATGCCATCCATCAATTTGCGGAAGCCTTGCGGATCAGCCGATAATTTCTTTTCAAGATACAGCAGGTTGATGGTATAGCGGGTGGCCTCGACATTTTTAGGGCGGCCTTCCTGTGTCATCGAGCCGCCGCCGAGTTGATACATAAGCGAGCGCAGACCCGTACGTAGGTTGCTGAGGCCGCCATACAGGTCTTCAATGCTGGCAGTCTCTTCAGCCAACAGACTATTAATAGCACTTTCCAGTATGGTCTGGTCGATAGTGCCTTCGCTGGCAATCTGATTTACACCGTCCACTGCCTGAAACAGAGCAGCCAGTGCGATAGTCCGGTTTCGAGTATTAGCTTCCACAATAATCCGTAGGGTTTGTTGTAAAGGGTGCTGCTGAGTTAGTTAATATAGGTAAACGCTGTTTAATTCAAGGGCAGTTTGTCTGCATATCATCGATTATACCGCCACCCAGGCAAACTTGCTGATTATAAAATACAATCGACTGGCCGGGTGTGATTGCTCGTTGTGGATTAGTGAAACACACCTGAGCTACATCGCCTTTAACACTAACATGACAGGCTTCTTCCTGCTGGCGGTAGCGAATTTTTGCCGCGCAATCAAACTCCGCTGCCGGTGCTTTACCCGCCGTCCAATGTAGCTGGCTGCTGCTGAGAAACTGTTTTAACAGGTAATCATTCTGATGCCCCTGCGCCACGATCAACTGATTGTCATCTAAATTTTTGTCGATCACAAACCAGGGCGTTTCTGGTAAGTCTTTCTGGCCGCCGATACCTAACCCCTGGCGCTGACCTAAGGTGTAATACATTAAGCCCTGATGTTCGCCAATAACCCGGCCTTCGGGTGTGACAATGCTACCAGGCTGTGCGGGCAGGAAGCGTTGTAGAAAGTCTCTGAATTTGCGTTCGCCGATAAAACAAATACCGGTGCTGTCTTTTTTGCGTGCGGTGGTGAAATTGGCTGAAGCGGCGATTTCCCGCACTTCATCTTTCGGTAAATGGCCGACCGGGAACAAGCTGCGGGCGAGTTGATGCTGTTGCAGCGTGTACAAAAAATAAGTCTGGTCTTTGTTGTTATCCACGCCTTTCAGCATGGTGTACTCATCACCCTGTTTTTCAATGCGTGCATAATGGCCGGTGGCAATGTAATCAGCACCCATTTCCAAGGCAAAATCCAGAAAAGCCTTAAACTTGATTTCCTTATTACACATAATGTCAGGATTAGGTGTGCGTCCGGCTTTGTATTCGGCCAGGAAATAAGTGAATACGTGATCCCAGTATTCACTGGCAAAATTCATGGTATGCAGCTTCATGCCTAACTGATCAGCCACCGACTGCGCATCTTCAAGATCGACTGAGGCCGAACAATACTCGGAGGTATCATCCTCTTCCCAGTTTTTCATGAACAGGCCTTCGACCTGATAACCTTGTTGTTGCAGCAAAAGGGCAGCGACTGAGGAGTCAACGCCACCAGACATGCCGACTATGACCCGTGGTTTCATTTTAACGCCACCTTCATGTAATGCAGGCTATCCAATGGCAGCCGGATACCTTGTTTATATAATTCAATGGATTGCAGCACCAGATCATTGCGGGGTTTCATCTGTGGGCTGTTACGGATTTCATCCTCTGTCAGCCAGTGTACAGCGGTAATATCCGGGTCAATCTGATAATTCTCGGCTTTTTTTAGTAAGCGGCCGGTAAACGTAAAGCGCAGGTAAACCCGCTCCGGGTCATCTGACTCACCCAATG
>CALHAO010000307.1 GCA_937931765.1 uncultured Thiotrichaceae bacterium | reverse complement strand
ATCGTATTGTCGGTTTCCAGATCCGGCCCCCAGATCAACTTAGCGTTACTGTCCCAGGAAATTTCATCATAGCCATCTTTGGGGCGCACGGCACTGGCACTGTGTTCTATGGCGGACGGCCAGCCCACTGCGTCGAAGTTGAGCGTATCCCAACCCGCAGGCGCTTCAGTTATTTCAAAACCACAAGCACCTTCACCCGCAACCGGGTTGCTTTCTTTCGCACAGGATTTATCAAGCGGAGCGTGGTGCGTCACCATGCACTGCCATTCGTTGTTGGTTACGGCGACGGTCTTGCCCGCTGCATCCTTGATTTGCAGGATTACACCGCCATCACCCATTTGCTGCTTGCGCGTGCCGATGTATTCCAGT
This sequence comes from uncultured Thiotrichaceae bacterium, assembly GCA_937931765.1. GTDB lineage: Bacteria > Pseudomonadota > Gammaproteobacteria > Thiotrichales > Thiotrichaceae > Thiolinea. Next base: position 2,508 of record CALHAO010000307.1, on the reverse strand, counting down.
CCGGAGTCGTTTGCTTTGAAGTCCTTGGCAATCAGGCCAACACTGAAAGGAGCTTCAGCTTCGAATGAAAAGCGTTCGGCATTAAATGATCTTTCCGTGGTAATCGGGACGCTGTCCTCAGCGACTTTCACACCGTTGACATTAAACTGAAACCAGTTGTCCGCCCATACTTCGGCGGTGTAAGTCTCAGCGGAAGCCGCGTGGGTGAGTGCACACAAAACACCGGCTGCAAGGTACGTATATCGCTTCATTTTTATCTCTCAATCGTTGATGGAGTTTGGTATGAATTGATAGTAGTCAACAAAAGTGCAAGAAATATGCATCCTCGGTAATTTCAATCCTTACCAATCCTTTACGACTTCCTTATGACTGTTTTCCGGCTGGCCGGTAACCTACATACATCGCTTAACAAATAGCAAACACAAACAGCCCAGAGGAATTCATGATGAAAAACGCAACGATTATTACACTGACTTCCGCCGCTGTGTTAACGGCTGGCCTGATACGCACCGCTAAACGCTTAGCAGCACAAGCATGGGGAATTTTTGTGGCGCACCAATATAGCGACCCCTTCTAGGATCAGTGATGCTCACAGCCAAAGGTATTGGGTGCGACACTAAACGACTTTAGTTATTTCTAAGCCTCATTCAACAGACTCACGTATTTCTATCTCATCATTAATTCTTTTTTCAAAAAATTTAATGTAAGTTTCGTTGTCAACACACCTATAACGTAAACTGTAAAGTACCTTGGTGGGAATAAGCCCAAAGTCTACTTCGGCCAGGCTATCGACCAGAACGTCCACTGGCGTTGCGGCAAAGCATATTTTTTCAAGAGGTGTGCCATGCCCTAAAATCCGGCGTTTGTTGACGAACGCCACCCGCCAAATCACTAATCCCGAAAATAGCAGACCAATGATAACTAGCACTTTTACTGCCGTTCCGGAATCAGGCCTTGCATCACTGGCAAGGAGGTATGCCCCGAAAAAAAGAGATGCTGTTATCGCACATAGAATCCAGAATAACTTACCCATCTTCATATTTCACACACCAAGTTGATTGTTAATCAAGCACCATAATATAACAACTGATTGCTTTTTACTCATATCTATTTGCTTATGCCAGGCTCCTTTAACATTTAGTCTCACTAAACTGCAAAAAGGGTCATACTTCAGTTATAAATCTACTATTTCAAACAAAAAGAACAGAGGGATAGTAGAGTAAAATCCTGTAAACAATTGATGTTATTATTTTTTATAACATCAACAGATATTTAGAATAATTGCCACTACCAGTACTTATCGAGGCGCTTCACACAAAAGATGAACTCAAACGCAAGACATACACCCGATAGAACTCGTTCCGCCATCATTACGATCATATTTACTGTATTCGCACTGACGCTGGGCGATGCCATCATTAAGGGAGTCAGTGCCAGTTTTACACTTTGGCAAATTTTCTTTCTGCGCTCTGCTGTCGTCGTACCTATTCTCATCGTGGCACTTAAATTTAGCCGGTGGCATGCGCCAATCTGGCCAAAACATATTGGCTGGACGGTGTTGCGAAGTTCGATGCTGACCTTAATGTGGATCGCTTATTATGCTTCACTGCCTCACATCGATTTATCAGTCGCAGCGGCGGCCTACTACACATTACCGCTCTTCATCACCCTTTTCGCCGCCCTGTTTCTTGGCGACACTATCGGTAGGATTGGATGGCTGGCGATAGTACTTGGATTCATTGGCGTTCTTTTAGTACTTCAGCCGAGGATCGAAGATTTCAACGGCTATGCACTCCTTCCTGTGTTGTCCGCTATCTTGTACGCCCTGGCGATGATACTCACCCGATCTCGCTGCCAGTCGGAAAATGTCCTGGTGCTTTCTCTCTGGATGAACCTCACAATGCTATTAACTGGCGCAGTAATAACCTTAGGGCTAATGTTGGCCCAGCTAAGTCCACAGGTGATTGAGGGACAGGAATTTCTCGTTGGCCCGTGGTCGGCGATGGGTGCAAAAGAATGGGCGGTGATTGGTATTCTCTCAGTAGCTATAATGGTCGGCAGCATAGGAGCCGCATACGCTTACCAAAATGGTGCGCCCTCCACTATCGCCACCTTCGATTTTGCCTATGTGGCGTTCGCGGTGTTCTGGGGTATAGTTATATTTCAAGAGATCCCCAGTGTTGTTGGTGCAGTTGGAATGTTCCTGATCGTGTTTGCCGGGATGCTTGCTGTCCGCTCAAAGAAGGCATAAGAGACTTTCAAGAAATGACTAAAACTATTCTCCTTCTCACCTACGGCTCACGCGGCGATGTTGAACCCTATCTCGCGCTGGCAATCGGGCTAAAAAAAGCCGGGTATCGTCCCGTTCTGGCCACATCGTCGCGTTTTAAATCCTGGATTTCGACCTTTGGTATAGAAGCCTACCCGCTCACAGATGCAGCGTTAGCGTTGATTGAAACCGATGCCGGTAAATTGATGCTAGAGGGTACAGGCGGACTATGGTCTCGT
>CALHAO010000306.1 GCA_937931765.1 uncultured Thiotrichaceae bacterium | reverse complement strand
TATCCCGATACGCAAGTGACTATTGGTCCGGCGATCGAGAACGGCTTCTACTATGACTTCGCCCGCGAAACACCGTTTTCCGATACTGAGCTGGAAACCATTGAACAGCGCATGAAGGAAATCGTTAAGCGCGATTTACCGATTCAGCGTGAAGTGATGACGCGTGATGAGGCGATTAAGACTTTCACTGATATTGGTGAGACTTACAAAGTCGAAATCATTAAAGACATCATTCCTGAAGATGAAGAAGTCAGTATCTATCGTCAGGGTGAGTGGTTTGATGTGTGCCGTGGGCCGCATTTGCCCTCCACTGGCAAGTTAGGCGATGGTTTCAAGTTGATGAAGGTGGCTGGTGCCTACTGGCGTGGTGATTCAAAGAATGAAATGTTACAGCGTATCTATGGTACGGCCTGGCCTAACAAGAAAGAGCTGAAAAAATACCTGCACCTTTTGGAAGAAGCTGAAAAGCGTGATCACCGTAAATTGGGTCGTCAGCTTGATCTGTTTCATATGCACGAAGATGCGCCAGGTGCGGTTTTCTGGCATCCGAAAGGCTGGAAGGTGTTTAATGAACTGATCAATTATATGCGTGAACGCCAGGAAGCCGCAGATTACGTTGAAATTAATACGCCTGACGTGATGGATCGCTCGCTGTGGGAAACATCGGGTCACTGGTTTAACTACCGTGAAAATATGTTTACCACTGAGACAGAGGACGGGCGGGTGTTTGCACTCAAGCCAATGAACTGTCCGGGTGGCGTGTTGATGTTTGCACAAGGTTTGAAGAGTTACCGTGATCTGCCATTACGTATGGCTGAGTTCGGTAAGGTGCATCGTTATGAGCCATCCGGCGCGTTACATGGTTTGATGCGTGTACGTCACTTTACCCAAGATGATGCACATATCTTCTGTACTGAAGATCAGATGGCGGATGAATGTGCTACAGTGATTGAGCTGGTGCTGGATATTTATCGTGACTTTGGTTTTGAGGATGTGGTCATTAAATTGTCTACTCGTCCTGATAACCGCATTGGCACTGATGAAATTTGGGATAAGCTGGAAGGTGCACTGGCGGGTTCACTGGAAAAGTTGGAATTGGATTATATTCTGTTCCCTGGCGAAGGTGCTTTTTATGGCCCGAAGCTGGAATTCGTATTGCGTGACGCCATCGGGCGTGATTGGCAGTGTGGTACTTTACAGGTAGATATGAATTTGCCGGAACGATTTGATATTTCGTATGTTGACGAAGATAATAGTCGTTCGCGTCCGGTTATGTTGCATCGTGCACTATTTGGTTCATTGGAGCGCTTCTTCGGAATTTTGGTTGAACATTACGAAGGTAAGTTCCCGCTTTGGTTGTCTCCGGTGCAGGCTGTAGTGATGAATATCACTGATAAACAGGCTGATTTTGTCAAATCTGTTGAAAAACAGCTGCGTGGATCAGGTATTCGTGCCACTGCGGACTTGAGAAATGAGAAGATTGGCTTTAAAATCCGTGAACACACTATGCAAAGAACCCCATACCTTTTAGTGGTCGGGGATCGTGAAGTAGAAACAAATTCGGTTGCCGTGCGCACGCGCTCCGGTCAGGATCTTGGTGTAATGCCACTCGCTGAGCTTCAGCAGAAACTGACTAATGAGATTGCGAGTCGCGGTTCTTTTGGTTTGGAGGAATAAACTCATCGCCCAGGAAAAAGAACATCGCATGAACGGAGATATTCGTATACCGAATATCCGCCTAATTGATGCTGATGGAGAAAATAAAGGTGTCGTCGTAACTGCTGATGCTCAGCGTGAAGCTGACGAGTTAGGACTTGATCTGGTTGAAATCGTGCCTAACGGCAGTCCGCCTGTATGTCGCATCATGGATTACGGAAAATTCCGTTTCGATGAAAGCAAAAAAGCTTCTGAAGCACGTAAGAAGCAGAAGCAGGTACAGGTTAAGGAAATCAAGTTTCGTCCGGGAACGGATGAAGGCGATTACAATATCAAAATCAGGAAGCTGACGGAATTTCTTGAGGACGGCGATAAAACGAAGATTACGGTTCGTTTTCGCGGTCGGGAAATGGCGCATAAGGAGCTGGGAACACAGTTGCTCAGACGAGTTCAGAATGAACTGGACGAGCTGGCTGTTGTTGAACAGTTTCCTAAGCAGGAAGGTCGTCAGATGGTTATGGTCATGGCACCAAAGAAAAAGTGACGGGACATTCTATATCCTGTAGTCTTGCCATCTGATTCGGTGGCAGCCTGACTTTGTGCAGATAATGTGTAGAGTTAAGAGATATATCGAATTGTTTTCCATCCTGTTAAGGCAAGGCACTCTTGCAGGATGTGTTTTTTAATCCTTGAATATTAAAGGAGATCAAAGATGCCTAAGATGAAGACCAATCGCGGGGCGGCTAAACGCTTCCGCAAGACGGCTAATGGTACGTTTAAGCGTAAACAATCCCATTTGCGTCATATCCTCACTAAAAAGAGCACCAAGCGTAAGCGTCATCTGCGCGTGGATGAAAACCGTGTGCATAAGGTCGATACCCCTATGGTTCGCCGCATGTTACCGTACGCTTAAGAGAGGATTTGACAGAAAATGGCAAGAGTTAAACGTGGTGTACAGGCACATGCCCGTCACAAGAAAATACTGAAGAAAGCAAAAGGTTATTATGGCGCACGTAGTCGCGTCTACCGTGTTGCACATCAGGCGGTTATTAAGGCAGGTCAATATGCGTATCGTGACCGTCGCCAGAGGAAACGTCAGTTCCGTGCATTATGGATTGCACGTATCAATGCGGCATCACGCCAGTTTGATATGTCATATAGCCGTTTCATGAATGGCCTGAAGAAGGCAGAAATTGCGGTTGACCGTAAAATTCTGGCTGATTTGGCAGTACATGATATTGCTGCTTTTGGACAGCTTGCTGATAAAGCAAAAGCTGCCCTGGCATAGTCATTAATCTTTAGTCGACAATCTGTTCTTCAGGTTGTTATCTGAGATTACTGGTGAAATATAAAAAGCGGGGATAGGTTTTGCCTACCCCGCTTTTTGTTTTTTAAGAACATATCGAAGGAATTTATTGTGCAAAGTTTGCTGGAACTGATGGGGGATGCCCACGAGCAAATCTCACAGGCTGCAAGTCTGGCCGGATTGGATCAGGTGCGGGTGCAGTATCTGGGGAAAACCGGTTTGCTGACGAGTCAGCTTAAGCAGCTGGGGAAATTGCCACCTGAAGAGCGTAAAACTGCCGGACAGGAAATTAACCGTGTGAAGCAGTCATTGCAGTTGGCGATTGAGTCCCGTAAAGACAGTTTGCAGGCTGAAGTGCTGAATGAACGCTTGAAAGCAGAGGCGGTTGATATTTCTCTGCCGGGCCGTAGTATGGATACAGGTGGATTGCACCCGATCACTCAAACTATCCAGCGTATTCAGGATATTTTTGCACAATTGGGTTTCGCGGTAGCAGAAGGCCCGGAAATTGAAGATGATTTCCATAATTTTACCGCATTAAATATTCCAGAACATCATCCGGCACGTGCTATGCATGATACATTTTATATGAATCCGGAAGGCTTGAACGACGATAAGCTGGTGTTGCGCACGCATACTTCATCAGTACAAATTCGTCATATGGAAAATAATGAGCCGCCGATTCGGATTATTGCACCAGGCAGAGTTTACCGTTGCGATTCCGATCTGACGCACAGCCCAATGTTCCATCAGGTTGAAGGTTTGATGGTGGATAAGGATGTGACTTTCGCTGATTTGAAAGGCATTTTGGCTGCATTTTACCGCGCATTTTTTGAAGTGGATGAATTGGAAACCCGTTTCCGTACCAGTTTCTTCCCATTCACTGAGCCATCCGCTGAAACCGACATTACTTGTGTACATTGTGCAGGTAAGGGTTGTCGCGTTTGTTCTCATACTGGTTGGTTAGAAGTAATGGGTTGTGGCATGGTGCATCCGAATGTACTGGCGCATGTCGGCATTGATAGCGAAAAATATACCGGCTTCGCTTTTGGTTTTGGCGTTGAGCGTTTAGCGATGATGCGCTATAAAATCAATGATTTGCGTGTTCTTTTTGAGAACGACTCACGTTTTCTTAAGCAATTCCATTAAGCGGGGTAGAAACTATGTATATCAGCGAACAATGGTTACGCAAGTGGGTTAATCCTGAATTAAGCTTTGAACAAATCGGTGAGCGCCTGACAGTAACTGGTTGTGAGGTTGAAGCACTGGAAGCGGTGGCTTCTGATTTTAACGGAGTGATTGTCGGGCAGATCACGGCGATTGAAAAGCATCCTGATGCTGACAAACTGAATGTTTGTACGGTAGATAACGGCAGTGGCGAGCCGGTGCAAATCGTCTGTGGTGCAGGCAATGTGCGGGTTGGTTTAAAAGCGCCTTTGGCGACTATCGGTGCCGTGTTACCGATGCCGGAAGGTAAGCCGCTAAAAATTAAGAAAGGCAAGCTGCGGGGCATTGAGTCATTCGGCATGTTGTGTGCGGGTACTGAATTGGGCATGGGCGAAAAG
>CALHAO010000305.1 GCA_937931765.1 uncultured Thiotrichaceae bacterium | reverse complement strand
TTACAACCGATAAGCTTTTTTCGCCAGACCATAAGCTAGATCGTGGGCGACTTCGACTGCATCCGCTTCACGCAGCCTGCCTGTATTCACCAAACCAGCCAGATAACTGCAATCCGCACGCCGGGCAACATCATGCCGCGCCGGAATCGAGCAAAATGCGCGGGTATCATCATTAAAACCAACAGTATTGTAGAAACCGCAAGTCTCCGTGGTCGCTTCCCGAAAACGCCGCATACCTTCCGGGCTATCAAAAAACCACCAGGCTGGGCCAAGGCGCAAGGCCGGATAAGCACCGGCTAAAGGCGCAAGTTCACGACCGTAAACTGTTTCATCCAATGTAAACAGAATGACCGTCAGATCAGGCTCCATCCCTACGGCATCCAACAAAGGCTTGAGCGCCTGCACATAATCGGTACTGGTTGGAATATCAAAACCCTTATCACGGCCATATCCAGCGAAAACATCCGCCGAATGATTGCGATAAGAACCGGGATGAATTTGCAGCACTAACCCGTCATCCAGGCTCATACGCGCCATCTCAGTGAGCATCTGGCCACGAAATGCGTCGGATTCATCGGCAGTGCATTCACCCCTCAGTGCTTTCTGAAACAGCTTTTCGGCTGCCACAGCGGGCATATTTTCAGTACGGGCAGTGAAATGCCCATGATCACTGGCGGTGGCACCGAAGGATTTAAAATAAGCGCGGCGGATACGATGTGCCTGCAAATAGCCTGACCAGCTCAGCGTATCCTCATTCGTCAATTTCCCCAGTTGCGCTACGTTGTCACTGAAACCTTCAAACTCAGGGTCAACCACCGCATCAGGACGATAAGTCGTGATCACCCTGCCCTGCCAGTCACTATCACGCATAGCTTTATGCCAGCGCAAATCATCCAACGCACCTTCTGTAGTCGCCAAAGCTTCTATATTGAAACGCTCAAACAAGGCACGTGGCAGAAAGTCATCCTGCGCTAGCTTATTGTCGATATGCTCATAATAAGCATCGGCATTATCAGGGGTTAGTGGCTCATCCAAACCGAAAACCTGTTCAAAAGCATGATCCAGCCAACCCGCTGAAGGCGTGCCACGAAATAGGTAATAATGATCTGCAAATATACGCCAGATCTTGCGTGGATCACTTTCGGTTTCTCCGCCATCAATACGCGGCACCCCGAGATCAGACAAAGGAATGCCCTGTGATGACAACATGCGGAATACATAATGGTCGGGAATAATGAATAGCTCCGCCGGATTCGGGAAGCGCTTGTTTTCAGCAAACCAACGCGGGTCACAATGACCGTGGGGACTGATAATGGGCAGCTCTGCCACGGTCTGGTATAGCTCGCGGGCGATGGCACGTGTACTTGAATCGATGGGGAATAAACGGTCTGGATGGGTGAGTGGCATAATGTCCTCATAGGGCTGCGTTCACTGCGTTTTCATCTATAATAATACAAAACGGGTTATTCGACAGCACTGGTGAAGCCCGGCTATTTTCAGGTATCTAGCACATGCTTATTAACAAACTTTAATGCAATCCGGCTCAGCAATCCTGCTACTATCACAATATAAATAACGGACTAAAATCAAACGATATGCTAACCAAACTCACTGAATTAAATCGCTCCGCATGGTTCTGGATCACTCTGATCGTATTGTGTATCGCACAAGAAGCCATAGCTTTGTATTACCAGTACGTGCTGCTGTATGACCCGTGCATGTTGTGTGTGCATATCCGCGCCTGGGTGCTGGCTATCATGTTCGCTGCCATATTGGGTTTATTATTACGGAATAGCCGCATCGGCCTGATTATTGCCAACCTACTGACATTGATAGCAGCAGGCGGCATGCTGGAACGGGCTTATATGACCCTTGGCACCGAACGTGGCTGGGTTGACGGTAGTTGTGGCGGACTGGAAAGTGGCTACCCGGCTTGGCTGCCACTGGATCAATGGTGGCCTGCGATGTTCCAGCCATTGGAAGCCTGTGGCCTGACGCCTTGGATGATCCCACAACTTCTGTCGATGGCTGATGCACTGATGCTGATTTCAGGCGGGTTGGTGTTAGTGATGCTGGTTATGTTTCTGAATAGTATCCGGGCTGCTTTCAATCAGTAGACCTCACCTTAATTCCTTCACTCCCTGTGCATTATCTCAGGGAGTGAAGAAATAAAGCTCTAATAAACCATAAGCCATATGAAAACCAAACAACGCAACGAAGAGCAAAACACCCAATAACCAGTGCAGCAGGTTCCAGTACCAGCCCTCTTTTTCGCTGGTCAGTTGCATCAGTCCGTATAGGGCTGCACTGAGGGATAATGAATAAATGACTGTCATGATGCTACCTCTATCTGAATAATCTATCGGTAAATACGCATGCAAAAACTTGTCATGCTGCTTATTGATAGGTTTCAAATTTACGCGGAGGCACCCAAAACTTCTGTGACAAATTGCCGGTTAGGTGGTGACTTAATAACTCAGACATGCTTCAAACAAACATCGGAATTCTTAACCTAACACTACCTCACTTATCCGCTGAATATGGATCACCAGCCAGAAGATATGCCCTGAGGTCGGCTTTACGTGGATGACTGTTTAACCACTCACGAAGCTCCTGAACCTTCTCATAAGCCTCTTCACCAAATCGCTCCCGGTACACCGCCGTAAACGTTATTTTAGTGCTATCTTCCTTCAGCTTTTTTTGCCATTGCGCAGTAAACACCCTATTCAGCGAACCAGCTAAACCCTTCTCTTTCAGATATTCCCACTCGCCTTTATCCAACCACACACCCCCCACGGCAGCGCTATAATCCAGACGGTGTCCGCTATCATGGGCTATCCGATATTTACTCATAATCGCGCCACTCTCAGGACAGAGTAATGCTTTCAGGGAGTCTTCAGCTTCAAACACAGTATCCTGAGAAAACCCATACTCCGGATTATGCTCTTTCCACCGCAAATAATCGTCAATCAACAACCAGTTCCCTTCGCACACTTTACAAGTATGGGCACGGAACAAACCTTCGAGGAAAAATGGTACTAGCTTGCTATCAGAACAACTTGGGCACTTCATTCTTATTTTCCTTATTATTTTATTTTTACAGAAAAACTGATTTAACCAGCTTAAATAATTTTAGCAAGCGTAAGACGACCAAAGTGCTTTTATCACATTAGCTCAGCCACGTTTTTCAAAACAAGGATTATTTACTAACCCGCACCTCAAAATAATCTTCTGCGAACTCACTGATTGTAATGTCACAATCAATGAATGCCTTGATCACGGTACAATTGGTGACTGTGTGTAATGTTGGTTTCAATGTTATAAAACACCCGCCCTTACCCAGTGCCATTGGCAGCAATAACTGATCACACAGGTGCTCTCCCACCACCGCACCGGATTGTAAATAACGTGTCGCCTCCGTGACTGCCTGACCAGCAACACATTCAGCACGCACGCCACGCTGACCAATAGACTCGATCACCTCAGTAACATCCAGATAACTCAGGCGCAGGGACAGAATGTTGCCCGCACCAACTGATTCCACCTCATTAATCACCAACTCTGAGTCATCAAAATCCAGCTTTTTCTGCACAACCGCCAACTCACGTCCGGCCACCCGACAATCAATACCGGCCTGCGTTACCACCGCTTGTTGAGTAACCATTTCACCACGCTCAATCAACTGCAGTGGATTCACCGTCACCGCAGGTTTAATCGTAGCGATCCATTCACCACCACCCACAGGCTGAAACCCATAGGCATTCAATTCAGCCGTCACCTCAATATCCATCAGCTGCAAAGCGGGCAGGAAACTGTGCTTAATAAAATCAAAGCTGGGAGCCATCATATTATGCGTGCCACCGCTGAGCTTAACGGTTGAAACATCATTCGCCATCAGCAAGGCTGGCAATATCGCCTGGAAAACCAGAGTAGTACTTCCCGCAGAGCCAATATCAAACTCATAGTCTCCGCTGCGAATATCACCCGGCTCAAAAACTAACTGCGTCGAGCCTAACTCAGCCCCTTCTACCCGGGCACCACAGATCCCCTGAGCAGCTAACGCACAAGTCAGATGCTGGCGTAATAAACCTGGCTTTCTACGTCCTGCACGAATATTCTCAATTCTGATCGGCGTGCCCGTACACATTGATAAGGCCAATGCGCTACGCAAGATCTGCCCGCCACCCTCGCCTTGTGAACCGTCGATAATTTTCATTAGTTAAGCAATCCGCTCCAGCACCATAATCACCGAATTCAGACCAATTCCGGGCAAATGCTCACCGTATTCTTGCCAGCGAACCCGCACCACCCGCTCATCAATCAAGCGATTAATATCCGCCATATATCCCGGATTTTCCAGCGTATGATCATTCATCGAAAACCCAAACAACCCACCAACTGTTAGCAATTCAACAATCGTGGCAATAGTCTCAGGCAGCGCATGGCCGGGGGCAAAAACACCAATCGCAGTAATCACCGCAAACGGCTCAGTAACAAATTCAAACGGATCATTCAGATCAGCCTGATGCAGATGTGTATAAATCCCTTTCGCCTTAGCTTCCGCCAGCATTTCCGGTGAGAAATCAGAACCCTGCAATTCAGTGAAACCGGCGCTTTGTAAAATGACACCAGACAACCCCGTGCCACAACCAATATCCAGCAAAGGCACATCCAACGGTGCGTTACATTTCACCAGCGCTTCTGCGGTGCGCACGGGCGAGGCATAGCCATTTTCAACAATCTCCTCCTCATAACTCGCAGCCCAGTCCTTGTACAAACTGCGGGTGGCAGCCGAACTATCCAAATGGTAAGCATTATTCAAAAACTGTTGAGCCATGGGGATCTCCTTTTGGGCTACATTAAGAAGGCATTTCGACTAGCTCTGAAACCTCCAGCGAGCCTTCTATATCAAGAAACGGGCATGACTTTGCCATCACCAGCGCCGCGTCCATATTGTCTGCTTTAACGATGGTGTAACCCGACATAGTTGTTGTCCCGCCATCACTCACCGAACCATCCGGAGCCACCGTGCAGGTATCTTTCAGCGGATTCATCGGACTCACCGCAGCATCGCCTAGTGACGATAACCACTCCATGTATTTCGCAAAATGTTGCTGGCCTTCTTCGGGTGTGGACGGGTGGTTACCGCCCAGATAAGTCATTATGTATTGTGGCATGTGTTGCTCCTTGTTTAGCATTTTACCCGACTGAGGTAACGATTGATTCAATCAAAGTTTCGTCTTGAAACCTCTTCTAGCTGGCTTAATCTAGTTGATTTTTGTCTTATAGAAAACTCTAGTTAACTGATTATGGCGTGCAAACAACTCGGAAACCAAAGAAATCAAATTTTCCGTTTGGGTAATTCCAATAACGGTATACAGCGCGAGATTTAAATGGTGGAACATTCCATGACCCTCCACGTAAAATGTAGTGGTTGTTATTCCCAGCCTCCCAGGCAGAGCCATCTCCCGGAGCGCCCTGATAATTCTCATGGTACCGATCCTGAACCCACTCAAATACATTTCCATGCATATCATATAGACCAAAAGCATTCGCTTTAAAGCTTGCAACAGGTGAGGTTTTATCATTATCCCATTCACTACCACAACCATCACAGTTAGCCTTATTTTGGCCAACTACATCACCCCAAGAATAGGCAGTTTGTGTACCTGCTCTTGCCGCATACTCCCACTCAGCTTCTGAAGGCAGACGACATTGCAACGATTTATTATTATTTCCTGAAAGCCACTTGACATAACCTTGAGCATCATCCCATGACACATTAATCACAGGGCGGTCAGCACGCCCCCAACCTCTATCATCTGGTTTATTTTTGCCTCCAGCTTCTGCATAAGCATCGTACTGTGCAAAAGTAACCTCAGTTGCCCCCATATAAAAATCATAAGCAATATTAACCTTATGAACCGGTTTATCACTATAACTCTGATCACTGCCCATCTGAAAACTGCCCTGAGGAATACGAACTAACGTCATATCATGAGGAAGATTGATAACGTTGCCATTCAAATTCCATAACCAAACAAAACTACCTACCACTAAAGCCAACGCAATAAAAAAAACACTGAGTTTTGAGCCAGATTTCAAATAATTTTGAATAACCGGAATACTGGATTCTGAACTTGGTTCCCTCCGTTTCAAGGCATTTAGAATACCAAGTTCCAAGCCTGACTCTCTGTGCTTAAACGCAGCTGGAAGGCTTAATGTACTGAGCTTTGTCCATCGTTTTTTACCAGAGGCACTCACCTTTGTAGCATAATGGCGAAGGCTGGTTAGCAACACACTTAACTTTGAAGGTTGCCGTGGCTTCTCAAGCTCCTTCTCTCTCTTATCAAGCAAGACTCCACCATCAATACTGGTATAAAGCACTGGCGTTGCCCACTCCAAATGATTAGCCTCTGCATAAATCATCTTTCGAGCCATGGTGACCGCAGCATCAATCGGGTAACCATCCACAAGAACCGAATAAAACTCATCTGAGAAAGTGATCGCGGCATCATCAGTTATCTCAAACTGCATCGCAATGACAGCAGGAATTCCTTTCTGTAACAAACTCTGACCAACTCCTGCAAACGGGTCTGTAACAGACGTTCTTCCACCATTGCAGGAATTCAGTAATGCTAACTTAACCGACTTTTCATCGTGGAGAATTGTACCCAGATGTTGTCCACTAACCTTATGCCCCCTTTTATCCGACCTCTCCATGATAAGCACGCCATCATTCTCACTCCGGTCAAAACCACCATGACCGATATAGTGAAAAACGTGATATTCATCTTGGCGTAATTGTCGCTGCAAAGCTGCCAGAGAGGGTTCAAGACGTTTCAGAATGACTCTACCATTATCCTGCAATTTCCGGGTCGCCGTGTTTATCCGCCGCCATTCCCGCTCCACATCCAGTTGAGCATATCCCTCGGGACTAGAAATCATCACCAGAACTTTTAGAGCGCCCTCTATCCGTTTCATTCGAGGTGAAGTAGCCATATCCAATTTACGAATAATGGGTGTGTATATTGAAAGGCCAATATAATTATTATTAACAGTATCGAACAGCAATTCCCAAGGAACATCAATCAGTTTGGGTGCACCAGACAGACGCAAGCGAATGCGCAACCCCTTATCTTCTTTTTGCGCGATGACCTGGCTTACTCGAAAGCGCTCAATAATATCGCCTCCAAAGATACAGTCATACAAGGCACCGCCCAGTTTTTTAACACCGGGAATATCAACAGACTCAAGGTGAAGTGTTCGAACATTCCCTCGGTTTTGGCCCATTCTTAGAATGAAATTTTCCAACTCAAGTTCAGAAAAAGGCAAAGAGAAAATATGTTCTCCTTGACCACAAGGAGAATCGATCAGTCTGACCTGATATTGCTCTCCCAGATCACTTACCAGCAGATCGAAATTCAAATAAGACTTGCCTGAACCCATCCAATTCTCCTATTGCGCCACCAAGAGCAGGTAGCGTGGTGCCTATCAATACACTCTCTACACTATAGCAGGTAAATTAATTAGAGCATTTTACTCAATGCTTTTAATGCCTCACCCTCAACAGTAATCCGATGCATCAAACGCCGCTCACCCTGGTAATCATTTTCTGCACTATGCCAACTGGCTCTATTATCCCAGAACACGACTGATCCATCCTGCCATTTCAGCCGGTGTTGGAATTGCTCCTGTAAAGCATGCGCATATAAACTTTCCAATAATGCATCACTGTCCGGCTTAGCCATACCTTCAACCTGCACCGTAAACTGTGGGTTGACATAAAGCACCGGTTTCTTGCTAATCGGATATTGAATCACCAGTGGATGAATAGCATCCTGCGTTGCATTTTTCGTATTGCCAAAGCGCCCTTTCAGATCCTTGGAGTAGTCATCAGTATAAGCTGCATCACCAAAGACATGTCGACTGGAATGCAGGGCTTTTAAAGGCAAAATAGTTTGTTTCATCTCGTCTGGCAAAGCCTCATAAGCAGCCGCCATATTAACAAAAAGCGTATCACCACCTTTGTTTGGCAGCTCACGAGCCACCAGAATGGAACCCAGAGCAGGAATCTGATCATAACTGTGATCAGTGTGCCAGACTCCTCCGATATTGGTCTTTTGCTCCGGCTCTTTTAAGACCTGAGCAATGCCGGGATAACCATTGATCGCAGAGAAAAACCGATTGATATTAATTGGCCCAAACGATTCAGCCAGCCGGAGATGCTGTTCGGGAGATAAGGACTGCTCGCGGAAATACAAAACACCATACTCTCCCAGCCCGGCTCTTAATATATCGACAGAAGCGGCATCAACCTCAGCCAGATTAACACTACGCACATAAGCACCGACGCCATCCGCCGCATCAAATTCAATGGCCATTATCACTCCTCAACAGGCTTACCGGAATCCGTAAAGAATTTCATAATACACAACATAACATACTCCGCTCACTTCCTTTTTATCAGGAACTCACACGCCGAATCAGATAAACTCCGACGATCAGCAATCCAACAACAAAAGTCAGGAGCCTGTTTTATGTCTGCATTATTCACCCCGCTTACGGTTAAAGACGTCACCTTCCGCAACCGCATTGGTGTCTCCCCCATGTGCCAATATTCGTCCATTGAAGGTGTAGCTACCGACTGGCACATGGTACACCTCGGCTCGCGTGCGGTAGGTGGTGCTGGCCTGATCATCGCCGAAGCGACAGCCGTTAGCCCGGAAGGTCGTATCTCCCCAGGATGTGCGGGTTTATGGAATGATGAACAGCTTGAGGCGCTAATCCCGATCAACCGCTTTGTCACCCAACATCGCGCTGTACCAGGCATCCAGATTGGTCACTCCGGGCGCAAAGGCTCATCAGCGCGACCTTGGGATGGTGGTGCGCATCTGGCCGATGATCAGGGTGGCTGGCCAGTGATTGGCCCGACAGATCAGGCATTTGATGATGATGGCGTACGGCTCTGGAAAGCACCCTCTCAAATGAGCATTGCTGACATTAAAGCTATGCAAAACCTATTCGTTGAGGCAGCAAAACGTTCACTGGCTGCAGGGTATCAGTTACTGGAAATTCACGGCGCACATGGCTACCTGTTGCACAGTTTTTTCACCCCACTGGTGAATACCCGTAATGATGAATACGGTGGTGATAGTCGTAACCGAGCGCGGATGATGCTGGAAACCGTAGAAGCCGTTCGTGC
>CALHAO010000304.1 GCA_937931765.1 uncultured Thiotrichaceae bacterium | reverse complement strand
GGTGTCAGCAATATTGAACAACCAAACCATAGCGGCATAAACAACAATACCCACAAAAATCTTCAGCGCCAACAACACAACCGCAGGTAAGGCCAGAACCGGTAAACTCTGTATCACTCCATACATAACCGATGCAGCCAGTAAAACCTTCACCAGTGCAAGCCACGGTATATCCAATGCAAAATACTGCCTGCCGACATAAAAACCCGCCACCAGGCAAAACCCGTAGGCACTTATCGAAGCAATCACCGCACCCCAGACACCATAAACCGGAATCAATAACAGATTAAGTGCCACATTAATCACCGCCGCCACGCCAGCCACTTTTAATGCGCCCATAGTGTGCTCGGCCAATTGAAAACTCAGCGAGACATAAAATAAGTAAGTGCAATTCGCAAATATCGCAATACTCACCCAGGGCAGCAACTTCAATGCCGGTTCAACAAAATCAACCCCCACTAACAGAGGTACTAACAAATCAGCAATAGCCACTAAACCAAAGACCGCAGGCACGGATGCAACCATTAACAAAGTAAAATAATGCCGGAGCTGTTGTATCGCTGCTTCCCGCCCTTCCTGCTCCAGCATCTTCACCACCACAGGGTAAGCTGCCAAATTTAATGAGCTGCTGACCATCATCAACACCTGGAACGGCAGGTTATAAGCCACCGCATATTCGCCAACACTGGCATAACCCATTAGCCAACCAATCATTAGCCGGTCAGCCGTATTAACCACTTCCAGTAAAGCCATCGAAAAACTGAGCGGCAAACCATAGACCAGCAACGTTTTCAGCACATGGTGGTCTATCTTTTTCAACGAGAAACGAAAGTAGCTGCGCATAGAAAAAATAACTACCAGCAGCATGCCAATAACAATAGCCAGCACCGCACCCTGCCACGCATAACCCAGCCACACCAGCAGCAAACCCGCTAACATGGTCAGTAGCGTTCTGGCCATTTCTGCCCAAAAATAACGATTCACTGCGCGGGTAATGACATTAATACGCTGTCCGGCCTCAAACATCACCGCACTGACAAATAACAACCAACCACCAATCGCCACTTCAATCTGGCCAGTCAAGGCAGCAAATACGCCAACACACAAACCCACTGCCACCGAAATAACCAGCACAGCCGCGCTGATCAAATGAATAATGGCGTCATTATCAATTTGCCGATTTTCCCAGAAACGCATAATGCCCACATACAACCAGCTAAACAGGAACATACTGCTACTGCCGACCACAATCACCAGCGTACTGAAAATACCGTACTCTTCTGTACTCATCCAGCGGGTATATGCCGCCAGAATGACAAAACTACTCATCGCCGGAGCCAGCTTTGATAACAGGTAGATAAAGCTGTGTTTAATGTACATGGAACATCACATTAGGCCGCCAACCAGCGATCAGCCACCGCCGCGACATCATTATCCCGCACCGACTCTGCTGCCTGTCGACTCAGGCGTTCACGCAATTCATCATCAAAAAACAGCTGATCAATGCCCTCAGCAAGTGCATCAACATTGCCCGTTTCAACCAGTAAACCATTAACACCGGGGTGTATAATTTCCTGCGGCCCGGTCGGACAGTCCGTTGATAACACCGGACACCCCAGCGCCAGTGCCTCAATCAGCACTAGTGGGTAACCCTCATGATCACTGCTCATCACCTGAAACTCAGCTCTGGCCATGTATTTATAAGGATTATCATCAAAACCAACCATCAGCACACAGTTTTCAAGCCCCAGATTAATAATCTGTGCCTGCAACTGTTGCTGTTCCGCCCCCGTACCCAGAATAACTAAGAAGCACTCTTCACGTGCACGGGTTATAGCGAAAGCGGCCAGCAACAAATCAAAACGTTTTAACCGCACCAGTCGCCCCACCGCCAAAATAAAACGCCCTTTGATAGCAACCGCCTGCTTTGATTTTTCATGTACCAAACGTGTATCCACCGGATTATAAATACAACAGACGTTTCCCAGGCCAGCTTTAGTTTTTAACAAGCTTTGTGTCTGCTTTGATACGGTAATCACTCGCTTGGCACGCGGGTATACCCAACGAAAGGCGACCCACTCACTACGTGTTAATGTACCCGGATCAAGGTGAACAGATAGAACCGCGTTAGGCGCAACAAGAACGGTTGGTAGGTTAGCAGCCTCCATAAACGAGAAGATATGATCAAACTTTACCCTCTGAAATATGCGATGAAAACACCATGCACGCTTGAGTAAAAGGCCTATCTGTACCAGAATCCCGCCTTTGTGACCCGGCATATTTATATCTAATACCCGACAGGGCACTTCATATAATGCCCCCTTTGGCAACGGATGATCGAAATTGATAACAGTCACATCATCCCCTCGGCGATGAAACTCAATCACCAGATCAACTGCCACTTTTTCAGCACCACCTGGCATCCTCAAATCAGCGATCACAATGGCAATTTTCTTCATACCTACACTTCCGTTTGTTTGGATTGTTCTTTATCAATCAGCACTGCCAACATCACCGCCATATACGCAAACCAGCTATACATCGCCTCATGCAGTGTCAGCGTCATCTGCCCCAGAGTCACCACTAATAAAGTGGGCATCAATAACCAGCGCTGCACATTATTCATCGCCAGCGCTTGCCAGAACATGGTCATAATGACAGCGAGGTAAAGCAACAGACCGATAACACCCTGCTCAATCGCGATAGAGATATAACTATTATGTGCTGTGTATTCCACATTGTGTTTATTCATGGATTGGCGGAATGAACCCAGCCCTTGTCCGGTCAGTGGTTGCTCTGCAAACTCATACCAGGCTTTTTTCCAGGTGATACTGCGCTCAGATAAGGTACCCCTGCTCAACTCAGTTCCGGTAGACATCAACCGATCCAGCGTCTTATCAGGAATAGCATCGACCACCCAGACTGAGGTAGCCGCCACCACGGAAATACTTGCCAAACGTATGATAATACCGGCTTTCAGAAACAAAACGATCAGCCCTGACATGCCGACCAACATCACCACCAAACCAGTTCTGGAACCTGTTATCAGCACGGCAATCATAGCTAAAGGCAGGTAAATCAACCCCAGCAAACGCCAGATAACCGAACGCCCCAGTACCAGCAGATATACCGCCAGCGAAACACCAATGCAGATAATCACCGTCATTTCATTGGCATCCAAGCCTTGCAGTCCATGCCGCACTGTTCTGGCACCTGGCTCATAACTACTCAGCAATAAACCAATCAGCCACATACAACCGACTAAAAATGACACGAACAGCAGCTGTAAATCACGCTGACTACGTATCACCTGAAACATCAGCAGTACAACGGTGATCAGATAAAAATGGGCTTTAATGGACTGCTGACTATTAATTGCGTGAGCATGCTGATAATCGATTGGCATGGATGTCCACAGAAAACTGGCAATAAACCAGCTAATATGAGCCAGGCAGATCAGCATAAACCAACCAGAACCCCGCAACGCCATACCGTTAAACACCAATAAAATGACACAGGTAAAACTCATCACCCCGGCAAACTTCACCAGTGGCACGCCTCCCGGTGTTAGCAATGAGTCAACCGGAATCACCAGAGCAAATAAACACATAAATATCAGCGCGATGACATGCAGTGCTTTCATCGATGACTGCTCACGCCTTTACCACTGGTTTGCACAAAGCAAGCCACTGCTGTGCAATCGTTTCGATACTCAAGTGGCGCACCGACTCAACTGCATTAGCCGCCAACGACTGGTACATTTTTTTATCCACCACCAGGCGGTAAATAGCGGAGGCCAATGCCCCGACGTCCTTCACCGGCACCAACAAACCATTCTGACCATCGCGGATAATTTCATCCGGCCCCGTCGGACAGTTCGTTGCAATAACCGGCTTGCCCAGGCACAGCGACTCAATCAGCACCATAGGAAAACCTTCATGATCACTGCTTAACACGGTGAACAAAGCTTGTTTTATATAAGGAAACGGGTTATCCACATAGCCCGGCATAATCACCTGACGGCTCAGGCCCAGCTCAGCGACTTTCTGCTTCAGGGTTTCATACAAACTACCCTGCCCCAGAATCACCAGATCAACTTCATCACATACCTTTGAGTGCGCATAAGCTTCAAGCAACCGGTCAAAACGTTTGACCTGCTCAAGTCGTCCTATGGCAATGATGTAGCGCTGACTCAATACAGGTATTTCAGTGGGTTTTGCAGCTGCCTGCCTGATACGCTGCTGGGAAATAGGATTATAGATACACTGTAAATTTTTCAGCGGCAGACGCTGTTTAAATAATGCTGCTCCCTGCTCAGAGACAGTTACCACTTTTCTGGCACGGGGAAACAAATAGTCAGCCAACCACCATTCCATACGCGAAAAGTTTTCCTCCGGATTACAATGATTAGCGACAATAGCATCACGGCTAGCCAACACGGCAGCAAACCCGGCACTTTCCATTACCGCAATCATCAGATCAAATGACTGACGCTGGTTTAAGCGCCGGAGTCGCCAAGCTCTCGCTACCAGTAATTTGGCACGGGACAACATAGAAATAATAGGAGAAGCATGCTCAGCAGCTGGTAAATTTAAATCAACCAGCCGCCCGCCATGAGCGTATACCCGATGGCGGTCATCGAACACAATTACGCTGACGTGATGGCCTGACTGCGAAAAGTGAATGGATAGCTCAGAAGCCACCTTTTCCGCACCACCTTCATGTAAGGAGTAAATAACCAGCGCAATTTTTTTTTGATTCATGGTTATCCATAACCTTGTTTTAATTAACTATTACTTACGCAGGAATATACCATCGCTGACTACCCTGTCTTTTAGACAATTCAAGGTATGAATACCGTCCAGCTCAGAGCGACCGGCAGGGATAACCCGACTGCTGGTCTGCTCTCGGTATTCCTGGTGATTCAGGGTAATAATTTCATTCAGATTTAAGCCCCGCCCATAACTACCGGCACAATTTTGTGAAGGCCGGTATAACTTGCCATCAAGGTGCAACAAGTGCCCGGCTGGCCTGGCTGTTGCGGCATCGGTCACAATAGGGTTAGCAGGATGAGCTACCCAGTCATCACTGAGTGGATTGGGCGCTGAAAACAGATAAAGCAATTCATTGGTCGAGGCATATTCATGATGGCGCATACAAACAAACATCCACCACTCCCCCTGTTCATCTTCGTACAAGGTCGCATCATAGGCTTCAATCTCACTCATCAAAGTTTTTACCCACGTCCATTGATGCGGAAACTGCTCACAGCGATAAATATCCAGCGTCTGATTCTCCGCAGACTCCGGCATCATGTACAACATCCCCTGATACTGAAAAGTGAAAGGATAAGAAAGATGATAGGGCTTTTCCAGAATGACCATCGACTGATTAGTCTGATTATCCCCGACGGCAACATCCACATCATTTAAGGCCATACAAGCCAGTATTCCTTTACCCTCACGGTAGATCAGTTCTTCAAAAAACACATAGTCCTGCCCCGACCAACTCACCAGAAAAGGATCAGCCCAGAAACGATCAGCTGGCGGAATTATTTTTTTAAAATCCCTGATCGCCTGGATGTCATTAGCCGAAGTTAACGCAGCTTTCCGGCCCAACAATAGAATCCATTGTTCCTGCACAGTATTCCACGGCAAGCGACCCAGAGCCTTTGCTCCGAATTGCGACAAACTCCGCTGAAATAACTTAAATAACGCCGGGGTGTAAAAACCTGCAACAGACCTGGTCAGAGTTACAGCACCAGAGTCAGTAGGAGTTTGGCACCTGTCCGGAAATTTTAGTGATGACAGCGCAGCAATATCTGAATGCTTACGCAGTAAAAGGGGCATAAAATCGACCATCTTCCACAACATCTGATCAATATTCTGCGTCAATAGTGGCCGGTCAACCCCACTTCCACTCCACAGTAAACAAGCGCCTCCCCCCAACTTACTTTCACTGATAATGCCAGAACTCAGTACAGACTGGCCCGCGCAAAATTCCTTGACCCCGGCTTTCAATAATTCAGCAGACCCGGCATCATCATAAAAATGACGCCAGACCTGCTGTGTGGTGCTGGAATAACAATAGTCGGGGTAATCCAGTGGCTGAACATCACTGCGTAAATCGATTAGCAAATCAACTTCGAACCGCTCAAAATGCTGTTGCCCAGCATTAACCGCTTTGGCCATGTCCAGTACAGGGACTTTTTTTATCAGGGGACGAATATCAGCACATTTTCGCGCATCACCTTTCCAGCCGAACACATGTTTTTCCAACAGGCTACTCAGGCTAAGTACACCGCTAAACACCCGCTTGATGAATGACTGCGGCTTTCCGGAATGACCACGCAATAACAGAACAATCTGCACATGCTCTATCTGCTGCAAACGCTGCACCATTGCATACTGCCAACGTGGCAACAGCGCCCGTTCAATTAACAGCGCCAGCTTTATACGGACTTCCTTCTCCGGCATGTTTCCTCATCCATTACATCAATCACACTCATTAGTCACAGCAGGCTTAGCGGGAAAATTTATCCAA
>CALHAO010000303.1 GCA_937931765.1 uncultured Thiotrichaceae bacterium | reverse complement strand
CGAAGAAATGACTACACTGCGCCCACTGGTAAGCATCGTGGAATCAGATGCAGGTTTTACCCTGATCGCTGAAATGCCAGGCGTACCGAAAGAAGATGTGGAGGTGAATGTCGAAAATGGCACGCTGACACTGTCTGGTACGATCAAAATGGAAACACCGGATGGCATGGAAGCCACTTACACGGAAGTGCAGGATGCACGTTATAAACGCGCCTTTACCCTGAGCCGCGAACTGGATGCCAGCAAGATTCAGGCATCACAGACCAATGGGGTGCTGACGCTGAATATTCCGAAGGCAGAACATGCTCAATCACGGAAGATTGAGGTTCAGGTCGGTTAGGCTTCCTACCCTTTGACAACCCCTCTTTATACAAAACCGTATGAAGAGGGGGATTTAGCGTCTATTCACTTAACGCTGTAAAGTCAGCTTAATCTTCACATCCACCGCTTGCGCACCATCCCGTAACAAGCGCACTGTCACTACATCATTCAACTGATAATTATCCATAATTTCAGTTAAATCCCTGCTTTCTTCAATCGCCTGGCCATCAATCGACTGAATCACATCACCCAGCAATAAATCATCATTAGTTGTTAGCTGCGTGCCCTGAATCCCCGCCTTATCCGCAGGCGAACCGGGCTGCACCCGTAACACCAGAATACCTTTGGTATCGAGACGCTCACTCACCTGACGACTTACATCGTCATTCATAGTGATACCCAGAATCGGTCGTATATAGCGCCCATGCTGCACCAGTTTCGGGATAACGCGATTCACCGTATCCACCGGCAGCGCAAAACCAATCCCCGCCGATGCGCCGGAAGGACTGTAAATAGCCACATTCACACCGATCACCCGTCCTGAACTATCCAACAACGGCCCACCAGAATTGCCCGGATTAATCGCCGCATCAGTTTGTATCAGATTATCCATAGTACTGTCTGAAGCATCAATGCTACGATCCAATGCAGACACTACACCAGTAGTCAACGTGTGATCCAAGCCAAAAGGATTACCAATCGCTAATACTTTCTGGCCAACTTTTAAGTCATGGCTGCTGCCAATTGTTACCGGTGGTGGAATATTTTTGTTATCACGTAGTTTCAGTACGGCCAGATCATGTTCCGGACTCGCCCCCACCAGATCTGCATCAAAAATACGCTGATCAGACAAGCGAACCTTTGCGCTGCGCTGGCCAGAAACTACATGGAAATTGGTGACGATATGTCCGTTATCATCCCAGACAAAACCAGTGCCAGTACCACTAGGGCGCTCGCTGACATTACGTGTCCATAAATCCACTACCCGTTGCGTAGTCGAAATATAAACCACCGAAGCGCTATTCTGCTCAAATACCTGAATAGTACGCAGCTCATCATTTGATAGTGATGACGCTGCCGTCACCGGGCGCGACTGTACCGTTTTACTTTCCGCCTGATAGCTCCACAGTGCCGTAACACCCCAGAACAGCACACCACCACCGACTAATAAGCCAATATTCCTGAAAGACTGGCTGAATCTCATGCTACTGCCTCCCACACCACCATTAATCCACTTTAAATAAAGTCAGTAAGGTACGCAATAAATCATGCTTACCATCATCACTGACAATCAGATAACGATTATTCCCGATCGGCGTCATACCTTCAAAATTATCCACCGACAAGCTGCTGGAAAAGACCTTAAGGTTCTCCGCCTTGCACTCACCTTTATCTGAGCAATCATCAAGCTTCACCCGACGCAGACTAATCACCATCGGCTTCAATACTCCCGACCATGCCCGCTCCATCACCAACAGATTATTCGTGCCCGGCATCATATCCATCGCCGTAATAGAACTATTCTCAGCGGGATAAGCCATAAACGACCATTGTTTTTTCGCTGCGTAGACGGTATGCAGGTTCTTTGGCTGACCTTTCAGTGATTCTTCCGGAGCCGTTATAAACCCGTATTTATTGTGATATGCCACCGACTCCAAGCCACTATTTGATGCTCTTAACTTACGCCGATCCCGCAAAGGCTTCGGCACAGCAATATCTGCGATGGCATGCCCTTGAGGCGTAAAGCGCACAATACGTGGTTTACCTTCCAGTGAAATCACCAGTTGTGTATCACCTTTCTTGCCATTGTTGGCATTCCAGACCATCAGGCCTTCCGAATCACGCTGGTTTTTCTTTAATTTTTTACCTTTAGCATTACGCAGTTTGGCTCCAAAAATTGGCGTCACTGATTTAATCAGATCATTCTCTATCTTCAGCCGAAAATGATAAACCCGGCCTTTATCAGAAATCGCATACAGTAATTGCTCATCCTCATCCCACGCCAGCCCGGACAGCTCGGTAATTTTCAGCCCACCAATTTCTGCATCACGAGGAATAACATGATGATCCAGTACGGTCAGTTCCTCTGACGCTTCTCCGGCAACAACGTTGCTGCTATCAGTAATCGCAGGCATGCTGCAAGCCGATAACAACATGAATAAACCGGCGCTTGCAAACCAACGTATATTCATGGTTTATTTCCTAAAATCTGGGCACTTGGAGAACACTGACAGTCATTAACAACTAATAGACGTCTCATATTTTATGCGGCCATTTTGGTTGCTTATTAATACATGATGGAGTTTTTTTCATTTTAAAACCCGATAGTCTTCAATGCAGAATCATCCTTAAAGCTTAGCTCACGCTGCAGCCCCTTATACAATAACTTCGCTGACCATGCCTCAGGCTGGAAATGATACTGCCGCACTACTGTCGCAAAGTCACCGGGCGTCAATCCTTTCAGCGCAGCCAACCGTCTTTCCCACTCTGCAATGTCTTCCATCACCACGTCCTTATCCTGCATCACCTGCTGAAACAGCTTCCAGGCCTGATCCTGCTGCATATAATCGAATTTGATTTTCAGATCAAAGCGCCGCAAGGAAGCCTTATCCAGATTGTGCATCAGGTTAGTCGAACAAATGAAGATCCCCTCAAAGGCCTCCATTTGCGTCAGCAGCTCGTTCACTTGTGACACTTCCCAGCTTTGGTGCGCATTACTCCGGTCGCGCAAAAAGCTATCAGCTTCATCCAGCAGCAAAACCGCCTTCTCCTCGTGCGCCTGTTTAAACATGCCGCTCAACATTTTTTCCGTCATACCGACATAAGGATCGAGTAAATCGGAAGCACGTTTAGCAATCAGTACCTTGTCCAGCGCATCCGCAATATGACGGGCAAACTCACTCTTTCCGGTGCCGGGCGGGCCATAGAAACAAAAACGCCCCTTAGCGTGTTTATTCAGGCCATTTTTCAGCGCGGTCAAATCAAAGTCGGGATTTAGTGAGTCCAGCCGATAACTGATAGGTGTCACAAAACGTTTGGACTTCGACAAGTCTTTTTCGTAACCCATCGCCCCCATCGTATTGCCCAATACTTTTTCCAGGGTGGATTCAATTTTATCCTGCTCCTCATAGCCCAACGCTTTGATCACCTTGACGCTTCTGGAAATTAGTGCCGGAGCCAGATACTCATTATGCGATACTTTTTTAATCCACTCGTCACTGATATTTAAGTCCTCAGTGTACTTACGAATAATATTCATGCGCACTTCGCGCGGTGGTGTTTTCAGCTCAATCACCATATCAAAACGCCGGATAATGGCTTCATCGATATGGCTAATAACATTGGATACCCAGACAGCCGGGACAGCGTTACCCTCCAACAATTGGTTAAACCAACCTTTTCTGGAATCGGTACTGGTACGAATCCCCAGGCGCTCCATATTGCCGTCACGGATAAAGACATCTTCTATTTCGTCAAACATGATCAACGTGTCTTTTTTGCGCTTTAGTACTTCCTGACACAACTGATACGACTCCACCCGACCCTGATACGTAATGGCGTCATTATCACCGTCCGAAGTATTGACCTCATATAAATGGTGGCCAATGTCCTCAGCAATAGTGCGGATCATCTCTGTTTTCCCGGTACCAGGGGTGCCATAAACCAGAATATTAACGCCTCTGGCTTGGGTACTGATGCTCTTTTCCAGATAGTCTTTCACTAACTGATAGTCAGCGGTCATGTGCTGATAATCAATGGGCTGCAATGATGCGCCCTTACCTTGCCGGAAAAAGCGGCGCAGGGAATCCATAATGTTCTGATCAGAGTTATCCAGCAAAACATCCGATATTTCTTCCAGAATAGAAATCTGGGCATTCAGGGTGTAGGTGATGTCGCGACTCAGGCGAAACAATCCTGTCCGGTTCAGAATGCCATCACTAGCCAAGGCCTGACGGATACGCGCAGGATGGATGCCAAGAATAACCGACAGGCTGGTGACGGAGACATGAAATGACACATCGCCCAGAATATTGCAGACATTATCCAGATCCTGTGATGAGTGCAGAATAGTACCAAAAGCCAGTAGCTTCTTTTCTACCTCACCGAGATCAATCACCTTACCCAGCTTATCGATATTAGCTTTTAACGGCCCATTAATGGTTATTTCACGGCCTTCATAAGCAGCGCTGTGTTGACGTAAAATTTTGCGGAATTTCTTCTTACTGACACCATCACTGCTTTTATTAATAACCTTATCCAGCCCCAGCGTTGATAACGCACGCTCATGACCATACAAGCCATACTCGATATCCATGCGCATATAACCTTTAAGATCCAGCAGAATGCGCAATGCCCACAGAATAATAACATCATGATATTCATCCAGCGGGTTATTAAAATGATCACTACTATTGCGCTCTGGTACTTCCTGAAGACTCTTCATAAATAATTAGCCATTCCTTAAACTCCACTTCATTACCAATGAATTACTATTGGATAAGCCTAGACGCAATTGTGGTTAAACTCCAGCCACATTTATCGACAATTCCCACTCACTGCACAAACCAATAATAACTGAGTCATATTATTTAACAGAAAGTTCGATAGACCAGATTGAGTTGCTCCCGGAGTAGGGTTATCACGAATCACAGGCGGCACCGGTGATACTGGCAAATGAGGCGGCAATGGAGTGATCGCTGAACGCGCTAACGGGCTTACTGCTGCCGATGGGGGAGCCTGCAGATTATGACCAGAACAAAAAGCACGGTCAGAGGTTGTCGCCATGCAACCCTGTAAAGCCAGACCTAAAGTAACGATCATGGCTGCTTCTTTCTTGAAGGTACACATTTGTTATTCCTCTTGTTTAAAGTACAAGAGGAATAATGTGCAACTATCAAGGAGATAGTGTGTTGTAAAATAGGAGATGCTGTGTGGTTAAAACTAAACCAGAT
>CALHAO010000302.1 GCA_937931765.1 uncultured Thiotrichaceae bacterium | reverse complement strand
ACCTGGATTGTGGGTGATGTGGCTGACGATGAAAGCCGGTATTCCATACGCGATGATGAGGAGGAAGAATAATGTTATTGTCACGAGTGGCGGAGCGCGTTTACTGGATGGGGCGCTATCTGGAGCGTACTGAAAATATCGCCCGATTAATCAGTGTTCATACCAGCTTATTGATGGATATGCCGGATGAAATGGAGTTCAACTGGTTCACATCAGTCAAAATTTTTAACGCAGAAGCCTTGTACGAAGAGCAGTACGATGAGGTAACTGAAAATAATGTCATGCGCTTCTTGGTTACTGATAAAGAAAATCCCGGATCACTGATCAGTTCTTTGGTGTCAGCCAGAGAAAACGTACGTACCTCGCTGGATGTGCTGCCGGAAGAAACCTGGGAGCAGGTTAATCAGGTTTACATGCTGATGAAACAATCAGTGGCAACGGTGGAAAGCCGCCGCTTAAGACAGGCTTTGCTGCGTAAAGTCATTATGCATTGCCAGTGCATCCGGGGCGTGTTGGACAGTCACATGAGCCGGGATAATACCTTCCATTTTGCCCAGCTGGGTAAGCATGTTGAACGTGCAGATATGACCAGCCGGATTCTGGAATCGGCCTCATTATTACTGCCGGAAACACGCAGTCAGTCGATCCGTAAATACGAGGGTATTTTATGGATGGCACTGTTGCAGGCACTCAGTGCACACCAAATGTACCTGAAGCATATGCGCCCTCCGGTTAAAGGCCAGAAAGTACTGGATTTCCTAATCCGTGATCCCCTTTTCCCCCGTTCATTGACTTACTCATTGGATGCGGTCGGAATTTACCTGAGTGAGTTGCCTAATCCGGATAAAGCCATTACTTTGCAGCAACAGATAACTGAAAATCTGCACGAGGCTGATGTACTGGACAGCAACTTTCATCCGGTGATGGATGATTTGCAGGAGCAGTTGGGTACCTTACATGCAGAAATTGCCGATGGCTGGTTTCACCCTGACTTCAGCATGCCGCCGATGCAGAGCCAATCGCAGTCACAATCACAAGTATAAAATACCCCACCTAATTAAGGGATTCAGATGAGTATTCACGTCGCTTTAAATCATCGTACGACTTACAAGTTCGATCGCCCGGTAAATCTCTCGCCACATGTAGTGCGCCTGCGTCCGGCTGTTCACTCACGCACACCGATTTTGTCCTATTCGCTGAATATTAAGCCAGCGGATCATTTTATTAACTGGCAACAAGACCCGTTTGGTAACTGGTTGGCACGGCTGGTATTTAATGAAAAGGTCACCGAATTTGAGGTCGAAGTTGATCTGATCGCTGATATGGTGGCGATCAATCCTTTTGATTTCTTCGTTGAAGATTATGCCAAAGAGTTCCCGTTTAAGTACAAGCCTGAGTTGAAGCATGAGCTGGAAGCTTATCTGAAGGTGACGGAGGACGGTAAGCGTTTAAAGAAATGGCTGAAAGGTGTTGATCATAAACAGCCGAATACCATTATGTTTCTGGTGGCGCTGATTCAGCGTTTGGAAGCCGATATTGGCTACAACGTGCGCATGGAGCCGGGTATTCAGAAGTGTGAGGAAACGTTGAAAATCAAGCGTGGTTCTTGCCGTGATACCGCCTGGTTGTTGGTGCAGATACTGCGTCATTTAGGTTTGGCTGCGCGTTTTGTTTCCGGTTACCTCGTGCAACTGACTTCAGACCAGAAATCATTGGATGGCCCCAGCGGGCCAGAAGAAGACTTTACCGATCTTCATGCCTGGACAGAAGTTTATTTGCCGGGTGCCGGTTGGGTGGGACTTGATCCTACTTCCGGCTTATTTGCCAGCGAAGGCCATATTCCATTGGCTTGCACACCGGAACCGGGCAGTGCCGCGCCTATCGATGGTATGACGGACAAGTGTGAAACTGAGTTCGAGTTCAATAATAGTGTCACCCGTATCCACGAAGATCCGCGTGTGACCAAGCCTTATTCTGAAGAGCAATGGGCGCACGTTCTGGCCTTGGGCAAACAAGTCGAAGCCGATCTGGTAAAGAGTGATGTGCGCCTGACCATGGGTGGCGAACCTACTTTTGTCTCCATTGATGACATGGAAGCGCCTGAGTGGAATACCGGCGCACTGGGTGAGCATAAACGTGAGCTGGCCGGTGATTTATTACGCCGCATGCAAGCCGTATTTGCACCGGGCAGCGTGCTGCATTTTGGTCAGGGTAAATGGTATCCGGGTGAGCCGTTCCCACGTTGGGCGCTGGGTTGTTTCTGGCGGCCTGATGGTTTGCCGGTGTGGCAGGATCAGAAACTGATTGCGGATGACACCAAGGACTATGGTTTCGGTGAAGCTGAGGCCAAACAGTTCATGGGCGTAATGTGCAGCAAGCTGGGTTTGTCTGAAAAGTACCTGGTGGAAGGCTACGAAGACCGTCTGTATTACCTGTGGAAAGAAGCTAACCAACCCGCGAATGTGGATTGGCTGAATCTTAATCTGCGTGATACTAAAAACCGCAATGATCTGGTGCTGGCTTTGCAGCGTGGCTTGGATAATCCGACGGGTTATGCGTTGCCGCTGTATTGGGATGATACTAAGTCCGCGTGGAACAGTGTGCAATGGGTATTCCGCCGTGAGGAAATGTACCTGATTCCTGGTAATTCACCTATGGGCTTACGTCTGCCGTTGGATAGTCTGCCGTGGACGCAGGAGAATGAGCGTGAAATTGAGTCTGAGCCTTGTCCGATGGAAGACAAGCCGGAACTGCCGGATTATCACACCGAATCAGGCGCGGGTAAGCATGATTTAGATGATTCCGGTAAGGTTAGTGTACAGCCGGAACGAACTGAAGTGCCGCATACCTCTATTTGTGTTGAAGCACGAAACGGGCGCATGCATGTCTTTCTGCCACCGCTGAATTACCTTGAACACTATTTGGATTTATTGGCGGTTATTGAGAAGACGGCGGCTGAGTTGAAGATGCCGGTGATGCTGGAAGGCTATGAGCCACCATCTGATCCGCGCCTGAAGTCCTTCAAAGTGACGCCTGATCCGGGTGTGATTGAGGTGAATATTCATCCGGCGGCTAACTGGGATGAGCTGGTTAAAAATACCGAAATACTTTACGAGGAAGCACGGCAGGCACGTTTAGGCACCGAGAAATTCATGCTGGATGGTCGCCACACCGGCACTGGTGGTGGTAACCACGTTACGCTGGGGGCGGCTACACCTAAGGACAGCCCATTCCTACGTAAGCCGGACTTATTGCGTAGTTTGTTGACGTATTGGCAGCATCATCCGGGATTATCTTATCTGTTCTCAGGCATGTTTATTGGTGCGACCAGTCAGGCTCCGCGTGTTGATGAAGCGCGTGACGAGAGTTTGTATGAGTTGGAAATTGCCTTTAAGCAGATGCCGGATGGTTTGAATGATTCACAGCCTTGGTTGGTGGATCGTTTGCTGCGCAATCTGTTGATCGATGTGACCGGTAATACGCATCGTGCTGAGTTCTGTATTGATAAACTTTACTCGCCGGATTCAATGACAGGGCGTCAGGGTTTACTGGAATTCCGTGCCTTTGAAATGCCGCCGCATGCGCAAATGTCGATCGTACAAATGTTGTTGTTGCGTACCTTGGTAGCACGTTTCTGGAATGATCCTTACAAACACCGTCTGGTGCGTTGGGGTACTGAGTTACACGACCGCTTTATGCTGCCGCATTATGTCTGGGAAGACATGCGTGATGTCGCTGAAGATCTGCAAGCCGCTGGTTTTCCTTTCCAACTGGAGTGGCTGGAGCCGTTCCATGAGTTCCGTTTTCCGGTGTATGGGCGTGTGCAGCATCGCGGTATTCAGATGGAACTGCGGGCGGCGCTGGAACCTTGGAATGTATTAGGTGAAGAGTTAGGTAGTCAGGGTACTGCGCGTTTTGTGGATTCGTCTATCGAGCGCATGCAGATCAAAATCAGTGGCCTGACCGATTCACGTTATACGATTTCCTGTAACGGCCACAGCATACCGATGAAAGCGACGGGTGTGCAGGGTGAGTATGTGTCTGGTGTGCGCTATCGCGCCTGGCAGCCACCTTCCGCACTGCATCCTACGATTGGTATTCATGCACCGTTAGTATTCGATATTTTCGATACCTGGACAGGTCGGTCGTTGGGTGGTTGTACTTATCATGTGGTGCATCCGGGCGGACGTGGTTATGAAACCTTCCCGGTTAATGCCAATGAAGCTGAAGGACGGCGTTTCTCACGTTTCCGTGATCAGCATACGCCTGATGTGCCGGTGGTGAAGTTGTTGTCGGAAGCTACGCGGGAGTTTTATGAGACACCGCCAAGACCGATGAAGCCGCCGACTGAGGATGTTAATTCGGATTATCCGTATACCTTGGATTTGCGACAGGGTTAGAAGCTTAAATCCCCTCCGACTCCCCTTTTTCAAAGGGGAGTGCTCTCCAGATAGAGTAAGGTCTTGCTGGAAGGTTTCCCCCTTTGAAAAAGGGGGATCAAGGGGGATTTCTCTTAAACCAAGCTATCACTCTTAGTATTAGCATTCCCACCAAACGATTCCATACGTGGCATAGCATGGAAAGCATTATTCAGCTGGTTCGCCCATTCTTTGCGAATAGTTTGCAGGTAAGGATCACCCGCTGCAAACCGTCTGCGCTTTGCAGAATTAAATTGATTATTCTGGTAAGTGAGTACTTCAATCGGCGGCCCTACGCTGGCATTACTCTTCATGGTCGAATCCATTGAGATCAGCGAGCAAATAGCAGCATCTTCCAGTGATGTATTGCCATCCAGAAAACGATCCAGTACCGGCTTACCGTATTTACTCTCACCAATCTGTAGATAAGGCGTTTCAGGTGAAGTGGTAATGTGGTTGCCTTGGGGGTATATCATGTACAGGTTGGCTGGCCGTCCCTGAATTTGTCCACCCAGAATTAATGTTGCATCCGGCATAAAACCGGCTGTCTCATTGTATTTATTAATCTGGTTGACCAGAATGCCACCGACATAATCTGCTGCATCAGACATGTAGTTCATGCTATTAATATTAAGCGGCATGGCTTCATCAACGTCACGGGTTACCTGTTGGACAACACCTTGTGTGGTCGCCAGGTTACCGGCGCTCAGCAGGACGAGGAAGCGGTCGGGGTTCGATTTGCAGACATGCATCTTGCTGTAAGTACTAACATTATCAATGCCTGCGTTTGTACGGGAATCAGATGTCAGCACTATCCCAGCATTCAGAGAAATACCAATACAGTAAGTCATGTGTGTTCAAGCCGGATTAAAAAGAAGGATACCTTATGTCAAAGGCATGCAAAGTTCTAGTACTGAGCGCTAATTTATATTAGCAAAACCTGAATCTATCTGCTCCGGTCTGGAAAATATCAACCTGTCTTTCGTTAATATATGTCAGGTATCTGGTCTGAAAGTTGTTCTGAGGCTAGAATCATGGCTTTTATGCAAATGGGTCTGCCTTTTATGTACACAATCACACTTCAGCCCAGCGGGCACACTTTTACTGCAGATGAGCAGGAGAATATTCTGGAGGCCGGTTTGCGCCAGGGTGTTGCGCTGCCATACGGGTGTCGCGGTGGTGCTTGTGGTTCTTGTGTGGCGACTATAAAGCAGGGTGAGTTGAGTTATCCGGATGGCGATCCGATGGGGCTGGCCCCGTTTGATAAAGATCAGGGCAAGGCATTTTTATGTCAGGCGGTTGCACACTCTGATATGGAACTGGATTGCCCGCAGGTTGGCATGGCTCAGGAAATTGAAGTGAAAGTCCTGCCGGTGCGTGTTGAAAAGCTGCGTAAATTGAATGCTGATGTGATGGAAATGACATTGAAATTGCCTGCTTCAGAGCGATTAAATTTTAATGCCGGGCAATATATTGACTTGTTATTACGCGGTGGTAAACGCCGTGGGTTTTCTTTGGCTAATGCGCCTTATGATGATCAGTTTCTGGAATTGCACATTCGTCATGTACCAGGTGGGCATTTCACTTCGCATGTTTTTGAGAACATGAAACCGAAGGCGCTATTACGCATGGAAGGCCCTTTGGGAAGTTTTTATATTCGTGATTCAGAGCGGCCAATTGTTCTGATTGGTGGTGGCACTGGTTTTGCCCCACTGAAAAGTATGATCGAGCAAATGAAAGCGCAAGGCTTTGAGCGTCCGGTGCATTTATATTGGGGTGTGCGCGCTAAAGATGATTTGTACATGGATGTATTGGCCAAAGACTGGAATGCACGCATTGAGCTGCTGACTTATACGCCTGTGTTGTCGGAGCCTAAGGATGATGACCAGTGGGAAGGGCGTACCGGTTGGGTGCATGAAGCTGTACTGGCTGATATTGACGATCTAGCGGACTGTGATATTTATATGAGTGGGCCACCACCGATGATTGAAGCGGCGAAAACGGCTTTTCTGGCTAAGGGTGTGCCGGATGAGCAGATGTATTCGGATTCATTTGAGTATGCGACGGATACGCTACAAGCGATTGCTAATAATGCAGGGGATGCTCCGTGAGTTTTGAGTTACATCATCAGTTAGCTGCAGATTGTTTTGAAGTGGGTGATCTGCCTTTATGCCGTGTCTTGCTGGCTAATGATGAACGTTATCCGTGGTTTATTCTGGTGCCGCGCCGTGTGGATATTATGGAAATTCACCAGCTGGAAACGGAAGATCGCAATCAGTTATGGCTGGAGTCGGACTGGTTCAGCCGTGAGTTAGAGCAGCTGTTTACACCGGATAAACTGAATATCGCAGCGCTGGGTAATATGGTTCCACAATTGCATATCCACCATATCGCACGTTTCAAAACAGATGATGCCTGGCCTGCGCCGGTATGGGGCAAGCACCCTGCGAAAGCGTATCCGCCAGCGAGTGCCGGGCAGCGTATTGAGCAAGTGTGCACAAGATTGGCTTTGTTTTCCGAATAGGCTGTTGGTGCTGTTTCAAGCAATTCAAGCAATTCAAGCAACAAAACCCCGGCCATGTGTCGGGGAGTTTTGTATTTACTTGTCTTTGATCATCTCGTGGATAATCGGGTTCAGGATCAGCTCCATAGCCAAGACCATTTTTCCGCCCGGAACAACGATTGAATTCCGGCGTGACATGAATGAATTTTGGATCATGCTCAGCAGATAAGGAAAATCTATATTGAAACGTTTAGGATCTGCGAAGCGGATAACGACAAAGCTTTCATCTGGTGTCGGGATGTCACGGGCAATGAACGGATTTGATGTATCAACAGTCGGCACACGCTGGAAGTTGATATGTGTGTTTGAAAACTGTGGGGTGATGTGGTTGATATAGTCGGGCATGCGGCGCAGGATGGTATCAACTGTATCTTTCGGATCATAACCACGTTCAGCGTTGTCACGTTTTATCTTCTGAATCCACTCCAGATTAACACTGGGCACAACGCCAATACCTAAGTCAACGTGCGAGGCAACATCATAGCCGCCGTGTTCTTTATTTTCAGTATCGTCACGCACCATGCCATGCAGGCCTTCATAAAACAGAATATCTGTATCCTTTTCTATGTCTTCCCAGGGTGTAAATTCACCTGAACCTGCTGTACAGGGAATACCCATTTCGGTTAAGCGTTGCTGGTGGAAGACGGCTTCTTCTTCATTGTGCAGGTAGTAACGTTTTTGCCCGCCACCATGTTCACTATAGGCACGAAATAATTTTTCCAATGCATGGAAGTCATTGGCTTTAGGCCCGAAATGACTGAAATCGGCTATTTCCTGGGATTTCTTTTTGAAGTCAGCCCGGGTAATACTGTGGAAGCTGTCGCCTTCGATAACTGCAGCGTTAACACCTTCCCGGCGGAATATATTTTCAAAGGCGCGTTTAACAAAACTGGTGCCTGCTCCTGATGAGCCAGTGACGGCAATAACCGGGTGCTGTGTGGACATGGAAACCTCCTCATTAACGATGAAATACACAATCTTTTTATATAGTAACCAATGTACTTTGCCTCAAATATATGCCTTTGGGTCAGGCTGGGCGGTTCTTTAGAGAGGGGTTATAAAATTTTTCTGTGGATAAATCTGTGAGTTAAATAATCGTAAATCTGTATGGCCGTGGGCTTTTGCAGTGTGTGAAAAATAGTGAATGTTTTTAAATGCATGATATTAAATGTTATTTTCACGGTAGTAGTAAACGTATTTTACAGGATTTTCTTCGTGTATTTTATATATTTACGTGTTGATAAATAAAATTTATGATAAGAAATACGGCTATGCTCCCTGCTGAAATGTTATAAATTTCAACAAAATCAATATTTAACCACTAAAAATCGCTGGCCGGGTGAATAAGTGCTTAGGCCTGTGGATAAGTTTGTGTGTAACATTTGAAATCCTTGATAAAACAAGCATGAAGCGGGTTACTTCACTCATTGTGTATAAAAAATTATATTTCAATAAAACTATTATTTATCATGAGCTTATCTGATTAAATGTTATTGGCTTTCTGTAACCTTAATTGTTAGCTGACATTTTCGCCCTTGTAGTGGCCTATGTGTATAAGCCCTTGCGATTTAGGCGGTGCAGGTACTATATCTAGTAGAATCGACTTAATGGTTAATACATCCTGGAGCAGGAATTTATGAATTTATTTTACACAGGTTACAGGCGACGCTAACGGCTGGATAAGCTATTATGGGCGGCTTTTCTACAGTTTTGGTTACTTGTCATGAAACAGTCTGTCCCACAGGTAGGTTTTGTCAGCTTGGGTTGTCCCAAGGCATTGGTGGACTCCGAGCGTATTCTGACGCAGTTGCGGGCAGAGGGTTATGAGATTAGCAGCAGCTATGATGGCGCTGATCTGGTGGTGGTTAATACCTGCGGTTTTATTGATTCAGCAGTGGAAGAATCGCTGGATGCCATTGGTGAGGCGTTGGAAGAAAATGGCAAGGTCATCGTTACCGGTTGTCTGGGAGCGGATAGTGAGAAAGTCTTGAAGGCCCATCCGAATGTGTTAGCCGTGAGTGGGCCGCATGCTTACGAGGAAGTGATGGCATCGGTGCATGATAATCTACCACCACTGCATGATCCTTACATGGATCTGATTCCGCCGCAAGGTGTGCGTCTGACACCGCGCCATTATGCTTATCTGAAAATTTCTGAGGGCTGTAACCACCGTTGCTCCTTTTGCATCATTCCTTCCATGCGTGGTGATCTGGTATCGCGCCCGATTGGTGATGTATTGCAGGAAGCTGAAAACTTGGTAAATGCTGGTGTTCGGGAACTGTTAGTTATTTCACAGGACACCAGTGCTTATGGTGTTGATGTGAAGTACCGCACCGGTTTTTGGAATGGCCGCCCAGTTAAAACCCATAGTCAGCAACTAGCTGAAGCACTGGGTGAATTGGGTGTGTGGGTACGTCTGCATTATGTTTATCCTTACCCGCATGTAGATAAGTTGATACCGTTAATGGCTGATGGAAAAATTCTGCCGTATCTGGACATTCCTTTCCAGCATGCCAGTCCTAAAATTCTGAAGAATATGCGCCGTCCTGCTCATGCTGAGAAGGTATTGGAGCGGGTACATAAATGGCGTGAGCAGTGTCCTGAGATTGCGATACGCA
Source organism: uncultured Thiotrichaceae bacterium (assembly GCA_937931765.1). GTDB lineage: Bacteria > Pseudomonadota > Gammaproteobacteria > Thiotrichales > Thiotrichaceae > Thiolinea. The sequence continues at coordinate 9,059 of CALHAO010000302.1, read as the reverse complement.
GCACGTTTATCACTGGCTTCCCCGGCGAGACTGAAGAAGACTTTGACATATTGCTGGATTTCCTGCGTGAGGCGCAGCTGGATCGGGTAGGGGCGTTTACTTATTCTCCGGTTGAAGGTGCGGTGGCGAATGCATTGCCTGATCATGTTCCGGAAGAAGTGAAAGAAGAGCGACTAGAACGGTTTATGGAAGTTCAGGCTGAAATCAGTGCTGCCAGACTGGGCAAGATGATTGGCAAAGAGCTGGATGTGTTGGTGGATTCAGCGGTGGATGGACAGAGTATTGCACGTAGTTATCGTGATGCGCCGGAGATTGATGGGGAAGTGTTGATTGAAGGTGTTGAGCTGCCGGTGGGTGAGTTTGCTAAAGTGAAGGTGACGCATGCTGATGAGCATGATTTGTGGGCTGAGTTGGTATAAAAGCGAAATCCTCCCTGTCCCTCCTAAGCCACGTTTACAAAGCAAAACGTGTGAATCAAAGGAGGGAACCTTCCAGTAAAATCAATTGTTTGCTGAAAAGGCATCCCCCTTTGTAAAAGGGGGAACGAGGGGGATTTAAACTTTTATATCAACGACTAGCAAACCGATCTCTGGCACCCCAGTAAACCCACTTAACCAGTTCATCATGAGCGCCTCTCGCTTTACTGCGGGCTTTATTGTCATTATGCAGAATTGAAACCACATAAGTCTGGCCATTAGACGCCTGCACATAACCAGCCAGTCCACGCACGTTACGCAATGTGCCTGTCTTGAAACGTCCACGTCCGGCAATGCCGCTTTTCTTCATACGGTTGCGCATTGTGCCGTCTACCCCCAGTACTGCCAGTGAGTTCATGTAATCATTGCGCCAGGGGCTATTGTAAGCATTGATCAGCATTTCACCGAGGTGGCGCGCTGAGACACGTGATACCCGGCTTAATCCTGAGCCATTTTCTATGCGTAACTCAGGGAAGCGTAAGCCACGGCTACTCAGAAAACGACTAATTACCTGAGCGCCGCTACGGGTTGTGCCCGGAGCACCCGCGCCTTTTGCACCGATGCTGAGCATTAACTGCCGCGCCATGACATTGTTACTTTTCTTGTTAATGGTGGCAATGATTCGGCGTAAGGGTTGTGACTTATGGCGATACACCAGTTGCCCATTTGGAGGAACAGTACCTTTTCTGTGGCGTCCCTGCATGCCTTTGCCCATGCGACCTACCCAGACTTTCCAGAAAGCACCAAACAGATTGTTATTCAGGTCAGCGCGAGCGCCTGAACTACGTGGCATGGTACGGGTAGAGCGTTTTACACGTTTTGCTAAGTTTTTAAAGCGGTAGTTACTACCTCGTCCCTGGTATAACAGCGCTTCCGGTTGAGCATTATAGGAGGCTGCAGCTTTGCCATCGAAGGAGCCTGGGTTACGATAAGGTATGTTGAAATAGCTGGTATCAGTGACAAAATTACCGGCAATATTATTGATGCCTCTACGACTCAGCATTTGCAGCATCTGGCCTAAGTCAGCTTCTTTAAAGTTCGGGTTGCCGTAACCTTTAATGATCACATCACCTTGTAATGTGCCACCGACAACCCGTCCTGATGTGTAAATCTCAGTGGGCCAGCGATAATTCGGGCCTAAGACACCGAGTGCAGCATAAGTGGTGATCAGTTTCATCGTTGAAGCCGGATTACGCGGTTTATCAGCTGCTGCAGTCAGCACCGCCGGGCCACGACCACTGGCAGCACGCACATACACACTCATGCCGCGTTCGGACACGCCCCGTAAGCGTAGGCTGGAGCGCACCGGTGATGGCAGGCGGTTGAATTGTCCCTTGCCCTGATAGGCTTTAGAAGGGGCTGGCGTAAAACTGGCACGTTGCTGCTGAGCAAGTCGCTGGGTAGGTCGTTGTTGCAGCCTGGCTTGTTGGTATTGGCGTTGTTGTGCTTGTTGCTGTGCTTGTTGTTGTGCAAATTTCTGGTGGTATTGCTGGCGCAGTGCCTGTTTTTGTTGCTCCTGTTTTTGCTGAGCTAAGCGTTGTTTTTCAGCAAATACTTTGCGGTGTTCAGCCAGGCGGCGCTGTTCTGCGGCGGCTTCTTGTTTTTGCTGCTGCTCAGCTGCAAATTTACGTTGGTAGTGCTCACGTGCCAGGCGTTGTTTTTCTGCTGCCAGTCTTTGATCAGCTAGTCGCACTTGTTCAGCTTTGTATTGCTGGTTGTGTTTTTCCCGTGTAATCCGGTTTTTCTCAGCGGCATGACGCTGCTCTGCTTCCCGCTGTTTACGTGTATTTTCTTGTTCCCACTGACGGCGTTGCTGAGCGGCTTTTTGCTCGTTCATGGCGTACTGCTGGGCGCTTTCTCGGCTTTTTTGCTCTACGATGTAACGTGAGCTGGTCTCTGATTGTCCGTTGATCGGGTCAGCTGCCGGTATGGTGGCGGGTGGACGCACATTATTGGTTCCACATGCTGCGAGAATAACTGAGCAGATGGCGATTACACTGGTTCGCTGAACTAACATTTAAAGTCTTAATCCTCGTGGTGTTCAATCTGTTTGTTTCTTATTAAGCTAACTTAGCCTATCTTAATCTTACAGACTCTGCCATAAGTCGATAAACTGGCGATTAATTTACAGTTCAAATAGGTATATATTTTCACTTTTTTTATAAAAATCATAAATTATTAAGGACGAACAATATGAATACAACCTGGCTGAAATATTTTACAGGGATGGGGCTGCTCGTGTTTTCAGGGTTGGTGCAGGCTGTTGACTGCAACGCTATTAAAGCAAAATACAGTTGTCCGGCAGATACTAAATTTCCGTTACACCTGAGTTTTGATGATGGCCCTGCCTTACAAACCACTGATGTACTGGATGCTTTGCGCCGTGAAAAAGTGCCTGCCACCTTCTTTGTGCTAGCGGAGAAAGTTGATTGTGGGCGTATCCTTCAGCAATGCACAAAAGCAGATCCTGCGACCGCCAGCGATGGCAGTCAGTGTGTGGAATACCGTCAATGTCAGTTACGTAGCATTATCCTGAATAAGGCAAAACAGGATGGTCATATGATTGGCTCACATTCTTATTCACACCTGCGTTATTCCGGTTTAGACCTGGCATTAATGACAAACCATTTTCAGGCTTCCCGCCGTGTATTAGCGCCTTATCTTACGACTGAGCCACCCTTATTTCGTCTGCCTTATGGTGATGGCTGGTTTAACCGCAAAGAAAAGCCGCATGTGATGCAGGCATTGAAAGATATGAATTTCCTGCATGTAGATTGGCAGCTGTCGGCTTTTGACTGGGATACAAAAAATCAGGAGGGCGATAAGATTCTGGATAATGTGCTGACACAGGTTTGTTCGCGCAAGAATGGTGGCATCGTGTTATTTCATGATGGCGTGGATAACCAGATGCATCAGGGGCGTTTGTTTACCACCAGTAATATTGCCAAATGGATTCCGGCGATGCGTTGTGCTGTTGACTTCAAGCCGCTGGATCATTTCCTTAAAGGTTATGAGGTGAAGTAAGAATGCTGCTGTCGGGCTTATTGCGCCACTGCGGTGAAATTGTCCCTCCTGTTTGTGGGTTTTAGTCCGGCACATAACTTTTGTTGCGCGATAAAGCATATGTCAGTACATTAACTGCGGCAAAGTATCATTCTTTGTCTATAAGGTATTAGTAGTTGATTTCTAATCAGTGCTACTATTTTTCCTGAAATGAGTGATTTATCATTTTAATGTGCATTAAAATATCAATGAAGCATTTCATTAGTTTTTTGTACACTATCAATTTGGAGGAGTTTTCTATGAAAATCAAACAACTAGCGATGGCTGTTGCCGGAGCATTAACTTTATCTGCTGCATCTATAGCATCTGCTGAAACCGAACTGGTTATTGCTACTGTAAATAATGGTCACATGATCGAAATGCAGAAGCTGTCTTCTAAATTCGAAGAAGCTAACCCTGACATCAAACTGAAGTGGGTGACTTTGGAAGAAGGCACACTGCGTCAGCGTGTTACTACTGACATCGCCACTAAAGGTGGTCAGTTCGACATCATGACTATCGGTATGTATGAAGCACCGATCTGGGGTAAGAAAGGCTGGCTGAAGCCACTGGAATTCGACGCATCTTATGACGTTGAAGACATCCTGCCTGCGGTTCGTGACGGTTTGTCTGCTGATGGCAAGCTGTATGCAGCTCCGTTCTACGGCGAAAGCTCCATGCTGATGTACCGTAAGGATCTGGCTGACGCAGCTGGCATCAAGTTTGAAGGTCGTCCAACCTGGGATCAGGTAGCTGAAGCAGCAGAAAAGATGACTGATAAAGACAACGGCGTCTACGGTATCTGTCTGCGTGGTAAGCCGGGCTGGGGTGATAACATGGCCTTCCTGACTACTATGGCTAACAGCTACGGTGCTCAGTGGTTCGATATGGACTGGAAGCCACAGCTGACATCTGAGCCATGGAAGAACGCTATCACTGATTATGTTGATATGATGACTAAGTTCGGCCCTCCGGGATCTTCTGCTAACAGCTTCAACGAAATCCTGGCACTGTACAACGAAGGTAAGTGCGGCATGTGGATCGACGCTACCATCGCAGCTTCTTTCATCACTGACCCTGAGCAAAGTAAAGTGGCTGACAAAGTAGCTTTCGCACAGGCTCCTCAGAAAGCAACTGATAAAGGCGCTAACTGGTTATGGGCATGGTCTTTGGCTGTTCCTGAGTCATCTAAAAAGTCTGCAGAAGCCATGAAGTTTATCGAGTGGGCAACTTCTAAAGACTACATCAAGATGATGGGCGAAGAAAAAGGCTGGGGCAAGGTTCCAACGGGTACTCGTGCGTCTACCTACGCTAACGAAGACTTCCAGAAAGCTGCGGTATTTGCTGATGCAGAAATTGCTGCTATCAAAAGTGCTAACCCGAATGACAGCACACTGAACGAATCACCTTATGTTGGTGTGCAGTTCGCGGCTATTCCTGAGTTCCAGGCTATTGGTACTGCAGTTGGTCAGCAAATGAGTGCAGCGTTGGCTGGTAAAGTATCGGTTGAAGAAGCATTAGAAGCGGCTCAAAAGGCTGCGGATCGTGAAATGCGTCGTGCCGGTTACTACGAGTAACATTAAAATAGCATGACAAAATGTTGCAGCAGGCATTTCTGTCTGCTGCATCAGAAATTTCATTTCTGGTCGCTGAACATTTTTCATGCACATTTAATGGTTTAAAAGTCCTCCTCCCCCGGAGGGGGGTTATCAGGCAGAGTAAATTCATTTTACGCTGTCTCCGGCCCTCATCCGGGTCTTGACTACAAAGAGAATACCCACCATGTCATCACCTGATCAGGAAAGTCGCCTGACCCAAAGGCTATTATTGACACCTGCGGTTTCCACCTTGCTGTTGTGGATGATTGTTCCGCTGGTCATGACCATCTATTTTTCGTTCATCCGCTATAATTTGATGCAACCCGATGCGAGCGGTTTTGTCGGTTGGTCTAACTACGAATTTTTTATTACGAACCCAGCGTTTGGTGATGCCGTTTTTAATACCCTATTGTTATTGGGTAGTGTGGTTATCATCACCGTGACGTTCGGACTGGCTTTGGCCTTATTGATTAATGACCCGTTTCCCGGCCAGGGGCTGGTCAGAGTTTTATTGATTTCACCTTTCTTCATTATGCCGACGGTTAATGCATTGTTGTGGAAGCATATGATGATGAACCCGATATACGGGGTGTTGGCGCAGATCTCGGTGTTTTTCGGGACGGAACCGATCAACTGGCTACAGGATCTGCCCTTATTTTCCGTCATTATTATGCTGAGCTGGCAATGGATGCCTTTTGCCTGCCTGATCTTTATCACTTCATTACAGTCGATGGATAAAGAGCAGCTGGAAGCTTCCTCACTGGATGGCGCGACGTTCTGGCAACAGTTCCGTTATTTGTACCTGCCTCATTTGGCACGTCCTATGTCAGTGGTGATTATGATTGAAGTCATCTTCCTGCTGAGTGTTTTTGCGGAAATTTTCATAACGACTTCGGGTGGCCCCGGCACAGCAAGTACCAACCTTGCTTACCTGATTTTCGCTGAAGCACTGTTGAACTTTGATGTGGGTGCTGCCTCAGCGGGTGCGGTATTTGCCATTATTCTGGCGAACATCGTGGCTATCTTCCTGATCCGTATGATCGGCAAAAACCTGGAGAACTAAGACTATGTTCGGAAGTTACGAATGGAATAAAAAGTTAGTAATACGCACAGTGGCCTCATGGGCGCTGGCATTGCTAGTGTTCTTCCCTATCCTGTTTATGTTAGTGACCTCGTTTAAAACCGAGTTACAAGCCATTGCAGTGCCTTCATTGTGGGTGTTTGAGCCGACACTGGAAAATTATACAGAAGTTCAGGATCGCAGTGATTATCTGCACTTCGCCTGGAACTCTATTATCACCAGCGTGTTGTCTACGATTCTGGGCCTGCTGATCGCTGTGCCTGCCGCTTATAGTTTTGCTTTTGCACCGACTAAGCGCAGCAAAGACATTATGATGTGGATGCTGTCCACTAAAATGATGCCTGCGGTTGGTGCATTGATTCCGATCTATGTTATCTGTCAGAAGTTAGGCTTGCTGGATAGTGTGTTTGCACTGACTATTATTTTCACCATGATCAATTTGCCGATTATGGTGTGGATGCTGTATTCAAACTTTAAGGATATTCCTCGCGAAATACTGGAAGCAGCTCGTATGGACGGTGCAACCCTCTGGGATGAGTTCCGGCAGGTGTTATTGCCGCTGTCGATGGGTGGTATTGCTTCAACGGGTTTGTTATGTCTGGTGCTGTCATGGAATGAGGCCTTCTGGGTACTCAATCTGACCTCTGCTAACGCAGGCACGCTCGCCTCACTGGTAGCTTCGTATTCCAGTCCTGAGGGTTTGTTCTGGGCTAAATTATCAGCGGTATCCGTACTCGCTATTGGTCCAATCGTAGTATTCGGCTGGTTTAGCCAGAAACAATTGGTACAGGGATTGACCTTCGGTGCCGTGAAATAAGTATGAGGATGTAGACATGGGATTTCTTGATTTAGAAGCAGTTGATAAGTATTACGGTAAACTTCATGCCATCAAAGGTATTGATCTGAGTATTCAGCAGGGCGAGTTTATCGTGTTCGTTGGCCCGTCTGGTTGTGGTAAATCCACGCTGTTACGGATGATTGCCGGGCTGGAACGTATTAATGGCGGAACCTTGACGCTGGATGGTAACGATATTACGCATGCGGCTCCGGCTAAACGTGATCTGGCGATGGTATTCCAGACGTATGCACTGTATCCGCACATGACGGTAGCTGAGAATATGTCTTTCTCACTGCGTCTGGCTAAAGTGGATAAGGCGATTATTGATGAGAAGGTAAAGACCGCAGCCGATAAGCTGGATCTGACCCAATACCTGGATCGTACGCCAAAAGCACTGTCTGGTGGACAACGTCAGCGTGTCGCGATTGGCCGCGCTATTGTGCGTCAGCCTAAAGTGTTCCTGTTTGATGAGCCATTATCAAACCTGGATGCGGCGTTACGTGGTCAGACGCGGGTTGAAATTGCGCGTTTGCACCGTGAGTTGGGTGCGACGACTATTTATGTAACGCATGATCAGATCGAAGCAATGACGCTGGCGGATCGCGTAGTGGTATTGCGTGACGGTATTATTGAGCAGGTGGGCACGCCGCTGGAATTATATGATCATCCGGCCAACCGCTTTGTGGCGCAGTTTATTGGTATGCCACAAATGAACCTGATTCCGACCTCTCATGTACCCGCAGCACCACAGGGTTCGGTTGAGCTGGGTGTGCGTACTGAACACATGGCGATATGCGCTATGGGTGATGCACGCATTAAAGGTTCGGTAGAAATGGTGGAGTCACTGGGTAATGAAACCCTGATTCATGTGCGTCCGGAGTTTGCTGGTGAACATGATCTGCCACTAATCATTCGTCAGTACGAACGGACTGATCTGCAGATGGGTGATGAGGCTGGTGTCAGATGGGATGACCAGCATGTTCATTTCTTTGATGCGGATGGCAAGACCCTGACTAATACCGTGCAGGGAGTCGCAGCATGACACAAATCCAGCCAATATTGACCCAGCTTCATTTGGGACTTGGCTCTTTTCATCGTGCGCATCAGGCTGTTTACCTGCAGGATTTGCATGAGCAGGGTGATACCCGCTGGCAATTGGCTGGCGGTAATATCCGTGGTGATATGCTAGATACTATCGCTGCTTTAAAAGCACAGGGCGGCGCTTATACCTTGGAAACGGTTTCCCCTTCGGGGGAGCGTGCTTACCAGCGCATCGAGGCAATTAAGCAAATCATTGATTTTGATGAGACGCTTAAGGGTTTGACAGCGGTGGCGGCTGATCCGGCAACACGGATTATTTCCTTTACCGTGACTGAGGCGGGTTATTATCTGGATGGCGAGAACAATCTGGATGATAGCCATGCTGATTTACGCAGTGATCTGGCTGGAGAAACACACCGCACGCTTTATGGTGCGCTGGCTTTATTGCTTGCCGAGCGTATGGCGGAACAGGCTGGCCCGGTAACATTGATGAACTGTGATAATCTACGCAGTAATGGCGAACGTTTTGCTGCCGGATTCCAGCAGTTTCTGGAACGTCGGGATCAGGAAGAGTTGTTGGCTTGGGTCAATGAAAATACTTGTACCCCCAATGCAATGGTGGATCGCATTACACCGCGTCCGACACCGGATGTTCGTGAGCGTGTATTGGCAGCAACAGGGCAAGATGATCCGGCGGCACTGATGGGTGAGACATTTACCCAATGGGTGATTGAGGATGATTTCATTGCTGGTCGTCCTGCGTGGGAAGATGCTGGTGCGGAAATGGTCAAAGATGTGATGCCTTATGAAGAGGCGAAGATCCGGCTGTTGAATGCAACGCATACCTGTGTGGCCTGGGCTGGTACATTGCGTGGTTATCAGTTTATCCATGAGGATTGTGCTGATGCAGATGTGATTAAGCTGGCCTATGATTATGTTACCAACGATACGATTCCTTGTCTGGATACACCAGAAGATCCTTG
>CALHAO010000301.1 GCA_937931765.1 uncultured Thiotrichaceae bacterium | reverse complement strand
CCTTCCTGTCTTTCCGGCAGGCCTATCTCAATCAGATGGCGCAACACCAATGCAGTTGCTTGCAACGCCTGTTCATCCTCACGAATCACACCTTCCGCCAAGGGCCATATCAGGTTCACAGCCAGGCGATTATCCAGTGCTTCTGCACCTAACAGAAAATCTTTTTGTAAACGTTTCTCTGCGATAACATCCTTAGGATAACCAACACAAGTTTCCACGCTAAAACGTTTGCCAGTGGAAGTATTGATGGAAGAACGACTGGTGCCGAGGTCGATACCGACATAATAAATATCAGGCATTAGCAGCCTCCCTTATAGCCATATTTTCTTTGATGATTTTATCAAACAGTGTGTATTTACCGGCAGTTGGCGGTGTGGCAGCAGAGGTCACATTATTAGTTTTTGTTGATTCAAGCTTTTGCTGGGCCGCTTGTTCCGTTTTTTTCAGCGAGTCGTATTGGGTTTGTAAATTTTCCAGTTTCTGTTCCAATTCAGACTGCTTGTCTTCAGCTTGTTGACGTTCCTGAGTGCGTTGTCTGGATTTCCGGGTTGCTACCTTATAGATGAGCAAAGCGCCCAAAACCATAACAGTACCGGGTAATAGGTGGCTGGCAGCAGGATGGAGTAGCGAAGCTGTGACTCCTTGGACATGTAGCATGGTATGTACCTCTACGGAAATCAGAAGCAATAAATTAACACGGGACTTACAAAGGTACTACAGGAAGAGTGCCTCATTTTAGATAATACTGTATGTTTACTGGGCCGTCATTTGTTTGATACGTTTCTTAACATAGACTACTGGAATTTATGCTTTGCACATTTCATTCAGGGGATGGGGGGAGCGCATTAAAACTCAATAATCCGGCCCAGCATAACTAACATCATATTCCTCAAAAATCTTCGCCATCCGGCCATCCTTCACCATATCCGCAATAATTCCATCAACGGTATAAAAAATCTCCCGATAACGGAAATTAACAGCAATACCAATAGTCCACTCATTCAACGAGAAATTAACCAACGGCGGCGACTCAACCTCAATGTCATCCGACTGATCCAGATACTCAAGCTTGCCCTTCACCCCCATCAGCGCATCAACCTCACGCTTAACCAGACCATCAAACGCTGCTTGGTGATCCGGATAATGCACAACATTCTTAGTCAGCATGCCACCGTTAAAATTATCCAGATAAAAAGCCGAGATCGTATCATTCTCCACCCCCACCTTATGAAAACGATAATACGGCGTGGTAGGCGCACCATCCGGAAAGACATCCTTCTGATAAGCCGTCGCCAGCGTCTCATTAAAATACTGCCCGCCCAGTACCACAAACTCATTGCGGCACTGCAAATCCTTATTATAAGGCGCGTGCATCATCACATTAGAGACCTCCCCATTAACTAAGGGGCCACGCGAGACCTGATTGCGGAAGTCAGCGTCCACATTTTCAGCAGACATAAAAAAATTAAACTTCGCCTCAACACCCATCTCTTTGGCGATGACCTTAGCAATCTCAATATCAATACCTTTCGCTTTCGCCCCCTCCTCCCAGGAGTAAGGGGCGAAATCTTCATACACCGCAAAGGTTATGAAGCCACGTTCAAGAACCGCATCGAAATCCTGCCCGACAATATTCACCGCATCAGCACGATTAGGCACCACATCGCCAAAACCCTTAGCCAGATCAGCACAATTGGCAGACGCCAACCCGCTGGTAGCTAACAGGCAAACACTCAACAAGAATCGATACATAAACAGCTACTCAGTGGCACTAAGTCCGATCGTTAACATTTCTGTCGCTTTATTAAAACTCTCCGGCGTGCCATCCAGTGCTGCGGCAGCGCGTGACACAGAAGACTCAGCCCTCGGAGCCTTAGAAGCCGTTTTAACAGCAGCATTGATTTCATCCATTTCCTTCTTCATACCCGCTACAGCTTCTGTAAAATCTTCAGGCTTGCCACCTGCTGCAATGGCTTCACTGATTTTCTTCAGCTCGTCACGAATAGCATGAAGACGACCATCGTGCTCTTTAAAAGCATCATCAGCTGGACGGGTTTCAAGGTAAGTACGAATCGCCCAGGCAGCTTCCTGAGTCAGAATGCCCTCAAACCCTGGCATCTTCGTAATACCATTTTGCGTCATGCCGTTACGGAAACGCTCAAGATACCATTCATCACCATCGGCATCAGCACTCAACAAACGCAGATCAGGTGCCAAACCACCGGAAACACCACCAAGACCATGACAACGTGCACAGTTTTGATTGTAACCAGAGTCACCAAGGCGAACGCCCTTCAGCCAATTTTCACCTTCCGGATCACGCCACGGATTCTCTTCCAGCCACTCTTCACCAAGTGCGGGTAGATCAGAAACATCCATTGCCTGAGGAGTCACGTCGCCATGCGCCATAACGTTCGAATAAATAAGTGCAGCCAGCGGTATAGATAAAATAAGTGGTAATTTCATAGATTCCTCCAATGTTTATTGTGAAAGTCGCAGACTTTCATGCTTGCAAGAAGTCTAAGTGTTTCAGACCATACAGGGCTATTAGACCATGGTCTTATAGAAGCAATTTCATTGTTTTTCTTATGATGGCATGGCAGCATGGAGGA
>CALHAO010000300.1 GCA_937931765.1 uncultured Thiotrichaceae bacterium | reverse complement strand
CTGGGTATACAACTGGTACCTGAGAAAATTCTACGGCATGAAACTGGCTCCGGATGTGCGTGTTTCATTAAAAGCCCGCATCGATAAAACCAACCCTCAGGCCATTGAAGTTGGCCCGGAAACCCTAATTGCATTTGATGCCATTATTCTCTCCCATGACTTCTCGACCGGGCGACATTCAGGTGATAATGCACTCGGCACCCGCATCGGCTCACGTTGTTTTATCGGTTGCGCATCCATTATTATGCCAGGCGTCAATATCGGTGATCAGTGTATTATTGCTTCAGGCAGTGTTGTCACAAAAGATGTTCCGGCACACAGTATTGTCGCAGGCAATCCGGCAAAGGTTATCCGCTCAGGCATTAATACCGAACCTTTTGGCATCCTTATTCAGGACAATAAAACAGAAATAAGCACGCCTCCGACAAAACAACTAAATCCTAAAATGGCGGAAACAGCCTGATGAGTCAACCAAACCTCAGCATCATTCTGGTTTCGTATAACACAGCAGAATATACCCAGCGTGCGCTTGAATCCGTCTTTACTGAAACAGTAAACAGTGACTTTGAGGTCATCGTTGTTGACAACGCTTCTACAGATAACTCGGTTGAACTACTAAAACAACACTTCCCTGACATCCAATTATTGGAATCAACAGATAATCTGGGTTTTGCGGGTGGTGTCTGCCTCGGTGTTGAGAAAGCACAGGGTAAATACCTGTTATTACTGAATCCGGACACCCTGGTTGTTGATGGTGCCATCGACAAGTTACTGCAATTCGCAAAACAAAAAACCAGCAATGGCATCTGGGGCGGTGTTACTTTAAATGATGACATGTCACTCAATACACAACATGCCTGGTCAAAACCAACATTCAGCACATTGCTTTTTAGCGCACTGGGTCTTAGCAAAGTGTTCAGTAAAAGTTGCTTTTTCAACCACGCCAACTACGGCTGCTGGGCAAGAGACAGCATCAGAGAGGTTGATATTTTATCAGGCTGTTTTTTCCTGACCAGCCGCAAAGTTTGGGATCAACTAGGCGGACTTGATCCACAATTTTTCATGTATGCCGAAGAAGCTGACTATTGCTTGCGTGCTATTAAATACGGTTACCAACCGATTGTCACACCAGATGCACGCATTATCCATCATGGTGGTGTCAGCCATAGCAATTTTTCAGGGAAATTAATAAAATTACTGAAAGGTAAAGTAGAGTTAATTAACCGGCATGTCAGCAGTGAAAAGCGTCCTGTTTATAAATTTTTAATTTACCTTTATGTACTAAATAAACATATGCTGCACAAATTTTTCAAACCAAACTCAGAAGAAACCCGCGAATGGCGCACGGTATTTGAACAACGTGCCGACTGGCTTAAAGGATACCGCTAAATGGCTACCGTCATTGTACCGGCTCATAATGAAGCCAGTAGCATCGCTGACTGTCTGGATAGTCTGCTTCAACAATCAGGAGTAGATAAAATTATTGCGGCTTGCAACGGCTGCACAGATAACACAGTAGCAATTGTACAACAATACCCTGATGTGCTTTGCCTTGATATAGAAACACCTTCTAAAGTGAATGCACTGAATGAAGCAGAAAAACATATCCAAAGCTGGCCGGTGTTCTATATTGACGCAGATACCCGCTTATCGACAGGCGCTGTAGAAAAAATTTGTGTGGCTATGGAACCCGGCGGACTATTGCTGGCAGCACCAGAACCAGTTATCGATACCTCTGCATCTTCCTGGTGGGTCAAACAGTATTACTCCGTCTGGCTTTCCTTACCGTACATCAGAGATGGTGTAGTTGCGACCTGTAGTTTTGTCATTTCTGAGCAAGGACGCAAGCGCTTTACGCATTTTCCTTCTATTATTAATGATGATGGCTTTGTACGTTGCCAGTTCAGTTCTGCTGAACGGGGGAATGTTGTAGGTAGCCAGGTATTTATTACTGCCCCAAAAGACTTGTATTCATTAATCAAAATTAAAACGCGGGCAAGATTGGGGAACATGCAATTAAGCATGCAAAATTTATGCACTAAAGCAGAGCGTAAACCCTATTCCAGCATTCTGCTACAAAAACTGATGAGCGCAGCCTTTGTATCTGTTGTGGTCTATATAGGCATAACAACAATCATCAGGCTACGAGCTAAACAACAGCTTAAGAACATTGACACTTACCAGTGGGAAACAGACAAATCTTCACGTCAAAAGGTGTGAGCTGAAAAATAAAACGAACAGAAAATGAACCATTCTGTATTGTTTTTGCGACACACCTAAAGAAATTGAGCTATAGTAGAGAGCAAATAACAACAGTTTTGAGTGTGAAATACAGCTGACTGTTTTATTTTTCTTATTTAACAAATTGTTACATCGAGTTGCACTGCCCCAACACAAAAAACGACTACTCAGGAATTGTTGTTTTTTTGCCAGTGCAGCATTGATAGGCAGTTAATTGACAATAAAATCCCAGCCTGAAAACGTTGGGGGATAATTATTTTGTGAACGGACGACATTGATAATGGTAGATAAAAAAATCAGCTCGGAACTCATCTACCGCAGTACTGATACTGTAGTCATTTTAAGTATCGTATTGCTAGCTTCCATCTATTCCAATAGCTATAACCTGGTAGGTTATCTCGCAGCAGGACTAGGCGCATCATTAATATTTGGCCTTGTGGGCCGGTTTACTGATATTTATACCTCGTGGAGTGGACGTCCATTTTTCCGCGATGAAATCATGCGCTTAATTGTTACCTGGTTGACAACATTTTTTGCACTGGTTTTTGTCATCTTCGTCTCAAAAACTTCTGACCAATTTTCCCGCATGGTATTAGTCAGCTGGTTAGTATTAACACCTGTTTTACTCATTCTGAATCGCTATCTGTTGCGTAGTATGTTGGCCAAACTGAAACGCTTGGGCATACACAATTACAATATCGCCATTATGGGCGTGACCGAGTCAGGTCTGAAATTTGCTAAATCGATCCAGAATCAACCAGAATCAGGCTTACAGATAGCGGGCTTTTACTCTACTGACAATAATATCCAGGAACTTGAGACACCTTCTCACTACGAGCAAATTGGTGGCCTTGAGCAGATGATAGAAGATGCCCGTATAGGTACATGGGATCAAATCTATCTGGCCTTTCCTTCTGAAGAAAAAACCTTTTCTAAAAGAATCATTGAGCAATTGGCTGATACTGCAACACCTATCCGGCTAATTCCGGATAACTTCACAACGTCTTTGATGCACAGTAAATACCTTGAAATTGCAGATACCCCTGTTTTATGTATCTACGATGCACCACTGTCCAATCAAAATGCAGTGATCAAACGCATAGAGGATGTGCTCATCGGCTCCGCTTTGCTGCTGATGTTACTCCCTTTAATGCTGGTTATCTCAGCAGCAGTAAAAATCAGCTCTCCCGGCCCGGTTCTGTTTAAACAAATGCGCCATGGCCTGAAAGGAAAGCCATTTACGGTATGGAAATTCAGAACCATGACGGTCTGTGAAAATGAGGGCGCTATCAAACAAGCTACGCGCAATGATTTACGTGTCACTAAGGTCGGCAACTTTCTACGCAAGACCTCTTTAGATGAATTGCCACAGTTCATTAATGTTTTACAGGGTCACATGTCCATCGTCGGCCCCCGGCCACATGCACTATCACATAACGAAGAATACAGCACACTGATTCCAGGTTATATGATGCGCCATCTTGTAAAACCAGGTATTACCGGCTGGGCACAAGTTAATGGCTGGCGCGGTGAAACAGATACCTTGTATAAGATGCAAAAGCGCGTTGAATGTGACATGGAATACATTCGTAGCTGGAGTTTATGGTTTGATATTCGCATTATCCTTGCTACTGCGTTCAAAACCCTCTTTGATAAAAACGCTTACTAATAGGTCAGCAGTTGAGACTTGAACAACTAACGTTTACCCGTTACCTCGCCGCATTAACCGTTGTATTTTTTCACTTCGGACAAGAAGCGTTTCCGGCGACCAATACGTGGCTACACCCGGTCGTCACCGCAGGCCCCATTGCTGTCAGCTATTTTTTTGTATTATCCGGCTTCATCATGGCCGTTGCTTATTACTCCCCCACCCAAAAGAACCCTGCCAGTTTCAATAAATGGAAATACTGGCTGGCGAGGTTTGCAAGAATTTATCCGGTTTACCTGATCGCTCTGGTATTAATGATAGGTGCCAATCTGAAAACAGAGGGCAGCGACCCTCTCACCGTATTACTTAGCTTAACCACATTACAAGCCTGGATACCCGGTTACGCAATGACATTGAATTCTCCGGGATGGTCTATCTCCGTTGAGATGTTCTTTTATCTCAGCTTTCCCATATTGATGTTGCTGATGAGTAAAAACAAATTAAAGTACCTGCTAATCACTGCTGCGGTACTTTGGCTGAGCACTCAGGCATTGCAAATCTATCTGCACAATCTTGCTAGTTACGCCCCAAAAACTCTGCTTCATGAGTTCATCTTTTATCACCCATTGATGCATATCAACACTTTTGTTGTTGGCTTCGTG
Organism: uncultured Thiotrichaceae bacterium; assembly: GCA_937931765.1. GTDB lineage: Bacteria > Pseudomonadota > Gammaproteobacteria > Thiotrichales > Thiotrichaceae > Thiolinea. Next base: position 4,796 of record CALHAO010000300.1, on the reverse strand, counting down.
ACAGGTGTATATTTCTGCAATGGGCGCATGGATGGCTTAAATAATCGCTGGAACGGCCTGTTGGCTTTTGTCGTAACGGCAATTATTATCTTAGCACTGGCCTATGAGTACAAAATTACAGCAACATTAGGCTTCTCTATTGTCTACAATAATGGCCTGATTACACCCTTGTTTCTTACTTTAGTGGTTCTGTTGGCCACTAACCAAGGCATCACTCAAAAAGTACTGGCTTGGCCTGTGCTGCTGCTGTTGGGAGAGGCCAGTTATTCACTGTACATATTGCAACGTCCTGTCTTTGGCATTTATGACAGAACCATCGGACAATGGCTGGCCTTAGATGCAAACATGCACTTCTACCTGTTTGCAATACTGTTAACTATTTTGTCAGTGGTTTCATTTAAGTTTTTTGAAACGCCAGTAAGACGTATGATCAATGCATATTGCATTTCATCTGGTAAAACTAGATAGCCGACAACCCACAATGCAAACTATTGGCCCATCACTTAACTTTATAACGTCTGAAGGAACAATTTGCTAGACTCACCCTCCAGACAATTTAAGACAAACAATCCCCAAGAAGAACACTATGCAAAACTTGAACCAAACTGCCCCGGGCAATCTACAGAATAGACCCCATATTCCCGAGTTTGCCAAAGCACAGGACAGCCTGGATCTGCGAGGATTCTGGAAAACATTGTCCCGCCAGAAAGGCACTATTTTATCCATCATCGGGATTGTTCTGCTACTAACACTTGTTTTTACATTGTTCAGCAGTCCACTCTACCGTGCGACGGCCACATTAAATGTTGAACGGGAAACTACCAAAGTCATTGATGTTGAATTTCTCAACCCTGGTGATATCCGCGATACCCGAGATTTTTATCAAACCCAGTTTGAGCTAATCCGCAGTCACGGTATTATTGAGCGGGTCATTGATAAGCTGGACCTGAAGGGCGACATTATTCGTCAGTCCATGATAGGCAAAATCAAAAACACAATTATTCCACCCAGTTCAAGTTCAGTCACTGAAAAAACAGCCTTAGTAAAAGCTATCTCAGAAAATCTTTACATTGAACCCATCAAAAACTCACGCTTGGTTAACGTTCACTTTGAAGGCTCTTCACCTGAAGGATCTGCTGCAGTAGCTAATGCCATTGTTGAAACATTTGTCACTTCAAATGTAGAGCGCCGCATCAGTACAACAACTGAAGCTGAAAAATTCCTGAATGAGCGCATTACAGAAGCGAGAGCACGCCTTGAGGAATCTGAAGGAAAACTGGGAGACTATGCTCAACAACACACCATTCTACAGTTGGATAACAAAGACTCCACTACCAGTACACACAAACTCGTACAGCTTTCCGAAGAACTGGTGCGTGCTGAAAGAGAAATCATCGCAATCAGAACCGACCCAAAACGGAAAAGTGAACTGGGTGCTGCTCAACAAAGTGCTGAGTTTATTCGTGATGAAATAAACCGTGAAGAAGAAGTGGCCCTGAAAAGACAGGAAAAAACCAATACCTACAAAACACTTCAACGCGAAGTTGAAACTAATCAGGCATCCTACCAAGGCCTGTTACAACGCCTAAAAGAAGTCAATGTCGCAGGTGGTGTCACTAACAACAACCTGATGATTATCGACAAGGCCCAGATTCCATTAGACAAACACAAGCCCAATATGATGACCAATATGGCCTTTGCTTCACTGCTGGGTTTGTTATTAGGCATTGCTGTTGCATTCCTGCGTGACTTTATGGATGACAGTGTTAAAGACATTAATGAACTGGAGCGTCAAACTCAGCTACCAATATTGGGTATTATTCCGGCGGTCAGAGAAAAAGACCCACGTAAGATGGCACAACTGGCGCTGACCGAACCCCGCTCAACAGTAGCCGAATCGTTCCGTACGCTGCGTACAACACTGCGCTTCAAATTACGTGAAGCCAATGGTGACAATACACTATTTATTACCAGCTCCCGTGCTAATGAAGGCAAAACCACAGTCTCTATCAATCTGGCGAGCACCTATGCTCATGCTGGCAATAAAGTATTATTGATTGATGCCGATCTGCGTAACCCGTCACTACATAAAGTAATGGGAACAACTGAAGAAAATGGCCTGACGGGTTATCTGACGGGTGAAACCACTCTGGATAAACTGGCTCAGACTTCCAATGTACAGAATCTGGACATTATCCCTGCTGGCAAAACCTCCCATGATCCTGCTGAGTTGCTATCAAACCGACGTATGCAAGATCTGCTACAGATTGCGACCGAGAACTATGACATGGTTATTATTGATGGCCCACCAATTCTCGGTTTAGCAGATGCGATGATCCTATCATCCATGACAACCTTAACCGTATTGGCTGTTGATAGTGGTAATACACGCACGACTACAGTAACCAACGCGTTAAAACGTCTACGTCAATCGGGCTTAACGGTTTCTGGTATTTTGCTGAACCGCGTATCTGATGCTTCTGACCTTGGTTATGAAGACGATTACTACAGCTACCCTACCCGTGTATAAGCACCCGGATCAATAAAGGAAATAGATTGATGTCAATGGCAGTAGCTATTCATGTTCTTAGCGTCGTTATCTGGGTAGGCGGCATGTTTTTCGCCTATATGGCGCTTCGCCCTGCAGCAGCAAGCTTATTAGAACCCCCGGTGCGCCTGACTTTATGGCGTGCTGTGTTCAGTAAATTCTTTCCATGGGTCTGGGCTGCTGTCATCGGCATTCTATTATCTGGTTATTGGATGATATTTGGCGCGTATGGTGGCATGGCCAATACTCCGTTGTTTGTACACATTATGCATGGACTGGGGTTGATCATGATGTTGATCTACCTTCATGTGTTTTTTGCACCGTATCGTAAATTAACCAAAGCAGTGAACAATAAAGAATGGCCAGTCGGTGGTGCTGCACTGAATCAAATCCGCATTCTTATTGGCATTAATTTAGCTATCGGCCTGATCACGATTGTTGTAGCCACTGCTGGAAAGTATCTGTAAATACTTACTGTGAAAGTCGCAGACTTTCATGCTTGCGAGGTGTAGTACTACATGGCTGTTACTGTAACGAACCAAGTATTCTCCTCTATGCATATGCACACCCATGTTCTGACGCTAGATGATCTTCCCAACATTGATGATGTCATTAAGCTTTTAGGACGTTATCAACTAATACTGCACACTGTTGAAGCTGACAAGGTCATTCCGGGCAGCTTCTGGGGCGAGTCAGAGGCCGGTATTATTGTTCAGGCGGTCTATGCCCGCTCTGACACACCAGTGCACTCACTCCTGCATGAAAGCTGCCATATCATTTGTATGGATGCTGAACGACGGCAGAAACTACATACCGATGCTGAAGGTGAGTTTGCCGAAGAAGATGCTGTTTGTTACCTGCAGATTTTATTGGCGGAACAACTACCTGGCTTTGGTAAAGCACGCGCCTTAGCTGATATGGATAGCTGGGGTTATACTTTCCGCCTGGGTTCCGCACAACGCTGGTTTGAGGAAGATGCGGAGGATGCTAGGCAATGGCTAGCCAGCCATTGCCTTATTGATCAGCATAATTGCCCTACCTACCGACTGCGCACTACTTAGCTTTGAATATCTCCGTATCTGGATGAAATGCATACCACGCGAACCAAAAACCATTAATAGCACTCAGTACTTTCCCATTCTGATCAGTCACTGTGCCGTCACGATTCTCAAAATCAAAATCGATGGTTAATTGGTTTCCGGCAAACTTATCGGTCAACTGGCTGGTCTTCAACCGCGCCAGCTCGATAAAAGGGTAAGCTTTAAACTGATCACCAATGGTGACGCCCAACACCCGCTCTTTGGGGTGATAAGCATGATTTTTTGCGCTGACCGGAAAGTAAACCTGCTTACTGTCACCATAACCTGCATAGGGTGAGCGGCTATAATCGCGATTAAACCCGGTATCTATAGACAACACTGTAGTGTTAGGATGCTTTTTCACCCAGGCTTTCCAACTGGTATGCCAAACCGGCAAGTCCTTCAATAACTGTCCTTTCATAGGACCGGTCACCGCTTTAGATAAAATCTGTGACCATAATGATTCTGTTTCGCGGTCATATAACAAGACATCGCTGTTATACAGCAGACCTGATACACCAAAGTGAGTCGCTTTGCCATCCACTTCCCCTCTGTAAGCCAAACCTGTACCACACAAAGGGCAATAGGTGATTGCCACCGGGTCACCCTGAATACGATCATTAACAATCTCATGCCAATTCAGAATGCTAATGGGGTAAGCGCGGGTTTCACCTTTATAGACGATACCCAACACCCTATCACCAGGTTTTAAAAAGTTATCAGCCGCAGCCGTAATAAATTTGGGTTCATCCAATGATGGAATGCCATCCCTCGGCGGCCCGCCCTGATGGATTTCATTTTCAGGTAATAAACCGCCGCTCAGATCAAAACCATTCATCGCACCCGCAACCGACACCTCTAACCAGACCATCAATATCACCAGCCAAATCCATGTTACCTGCTTCACTTTGTTCTCCCGCTCTTATCAGTAGAAAGAAGATACGCATGAATCCAGGTTTTCGACGCAGAAACACCGCTTGTGCTCCGCTTAACATTAGTCAACCTGCTTGGTTTTGCGTATGATTCCATCTTCCGCCTGAAGGCGATAGTAACGAACACATCCCCTATGGAATTCAATACAACTGAAGAAATCCTTGCCGACTTATCAGCTGGTAAAATTGTCATTATTGTCGATGATGAAGATCGCGAAAACGAAGGCGACCTGCTGA
>CALHAO010000299.1 GCA_937931765.1 uncultured Thiotrichaceae bacterium | reverse complement strand
CAGATTCTTGAGTTTGGCTTCGATAATGTCTGCCTTGCGACCGGAAGCACCTGGCGTCATGACGGTGTATCACGCCAACATTTGGTTCCACCCAATATTGATGCGGGGATGAATATCATCACGCCCGATGAGATTATGGCGGGTAACGTTCCTGATAATGGTCGCGTCGTCGTGTTTGATGACGATCACTATTACATGGGTGGCGTGCTGGCTGAGCTACTGGTTCAATACGGTTGTGAGGTTACGATTATTACGCCTGCCCCACGGGTCTCTGAGTGGACTTCTAATACGCTCGAGCAAGGCGCTATACATCAGCGGCTTGCCAATCTGGGCGTTAATATTGTGCTGAATCGCGGCTTGGCATCCATTAGCTCAAGCGGCTTTATCAGTAACTGCATGTTTACCGATACCACTATTGAGCACCCCTGCGATTCAGTCGTTATGGTGGCCTCCCGTCTTTCTGAAAATAGTATTCATCAACAGTTACTTGCGCGTGAATCGGAGTGGGTGGATGCAGGCATCAAAACCGTTAAATTGATTGGTGATGCCGAAGCACCCGGCCCTATTGCCTGGGCGACTTATGCCGGGCATCGCTATGCCAGAGAGTTGGACGAACCTGTGCGTGTTGATACCTTGTCCTTCAAACGCGAAATTACCGAACTACAAACTTAGGCATAACATGACCATTGAAAAAACAGATACCTTAGTAGTCGGTGGTGGCCAGGCTGGCATCGCGATGAGTGAGCACCTGGGAAAGCTTGGCATCCCGCATATTGTCGTAGAACGTGATCGCATCGCTGAACGTTGGCGCACTGGCCGTTGGGACTCCCTAAAGGCCAACGGCCCTGCCTGGCATGACCGTTTTCCCAATTTAGAGTTCGATATTGCGCCTGATGACTTTGCGAGCAAAGACGAGTGTGCGGATTATTTTGAAGCCTATGCTAAGCAGTTTGATATGCCTGTTCGTACGGGCGTACAAGTGAATAATGTTGAGCGCAAAGCTAACAAGCAAGGTTTTATCGTTGAAACTTCGGCGGGTACGATTGAAGCTGAGCGTATCGTTGCGGCGACGGGGCCTTTTCAACACCCCGTTATTCCATCCATTGCACCGGTTGACGATACCATTTTACAGATTCATTCTGCTGACTATCGCAACCCCGGGCAGTTACCGGAAGGTGCCGTCCTGATCATTGGTGCCGGTTCTTCAGGTGCTCAGATTGCGGATGAATTGCAGAAGGCTGGCCGCCAGGTTTTTCTTTCGGTGGGTGCTCACGACAGACCCCCACGTTCCTATCGTAATCGGGACTTTTGCTGGTGGTTAGGCGTGCTCGGCCTGTGGGATGCTCCCGCGCTGGAACCTGGAAAAGAGCACGTTACCATTGCGGTGAGTGGTGCTTATGGCGGTAAAACCATTAACTTCCGGGCGCTCGCCCATGAGGGAATCACCTTAGTCGGCATGACAAAAAGTTTTACCAACGGCACGGTTACCTTTCAAGCTGACCTCGTCAACAATATTACTGGTGGTGATAAGAGTTATCTTGATATTCTCGACAAAGCGGATGCCTACATTCTTGACAATGGCCTTGATTTACCGGAAGAACCTGACGCAAGAGCGCAATTATCTGACCCTGAGTGCCTCAGTAATCCCATACTTGAGCTTGATCTGGCAGCAGCAGGTGTTAGCTCAATTATCTGGGCAACGGGCTATACGCAGGATTATAGCTGGCTAAAAGTCGATGTCCTTGATGAAAACAACCGACCGAAACATCAACGTGGCGTTTCGTCAGTGCCCGGAATTTATTTTCTAGGATTACCTTGGCAGTCCCGGCGTGGTTCTTCGTTTATTTGGGGGGTCTGGCACGATGCCAAGTATATTGCTGATCAGATCGAAATCCAACGCAACTACCAAGCTTATCAGGCTCCCTCGTGAAACGATGCATTGTGATACGGTATAAACAAGAAGAGAAAACAGGGGTGACAAAACAATATGCCAGCTAATACAACCGTTAGCATTCAGTCAGTGACCAAGCGCTTCGGTGATTTTGTTGCTTTAGACAATATCTCTCTTGATATTCAGGATAATGAATTCTTTACCCTGTTAGGCCCTTCAGGCTGCGGCAAAACTACCTTATTGAGAACCATTGCGGGCTTTGAAGATGTCACCTCAGGTTCGATATTATTACAGGGCGAAGACATCGCAGGGCTGCCGCCTAACAAGCGCCCCGTCAACACCGTGTTCCAGCAATACGCCTTATTCCCCCACATGACTGTGACAGAAAATGTCATGTTTGGCTTACAACGTCTCGGCATAGCTAATAAGGAAGTCAAACAACGCACCAGCGAGGTCTTAGCGTTAGTACAGCTGACGCAGTTTGCTGAGCGGTTACCCACACAATTATCCGGTGGCCAGCAGCAGCGGGTCGCACTAGCCAGAGCGTTAGCACCCCGACCTAAAGTACTTTTGCTCGATGAGCCGTTGTCAGCACTCGACTTAAAGCTACGCCAGGCGGTCAGAATAGAGCTACAACAAATCCAGCATGAAACCGGTATTACCTTCATCTTCGTCACCCATGATCAGGAAGAAGCGCTAACCATGTCAGACCGCATTGCGGTGATTGCGGGTGGCAAGTTACAACAGGTGGGGAGCGCAAGAGAAATTTACGAACGCCCGGAGAATCGTTTCGTCGCAGACTTCATTGGTGAGGGTGCAGCTGCACAATGATGTTTTTTTTGGCATACTGTGACTTTTCCCATCAGGTTTATCAGCATGGCAGTGAAACGAATCGAATGTAAGGATGATGAGGTCACCCTGGAAGTGACTATTAATATCAAAGGCAGCTTGTTGGAAGTCGAGGAGCGCATTCAGAACGCCGTCAATGAGGTTGGGTGTGAAGCCACCGCACTGGCTATTGCTCAACATGATACTGATGGGAGTCCGGTCATGACAGGCGATATAAAATGGACAAGCCGCAGCCGTGATCCAAAAACCTATCAGACGCCTTATGGCGATGTAAAGGTTGAACGTTATGTTTATCAAACCAGTCGGGGCGGTAAAATTTATGTTCCTTTGGAAAGCGCCGCTCGGATAATCGGTGGTGCGACGCCACGCTTTGCTAAGCAGGTAGCGAACAAGTATGCCCGTCTGAATGCGGGCGAGGTGTGTTCGGATTTACTGGATAATCATGGTCGAAAGGTTAGTCGTGCGAAAGTTCAGTCACTAGCTGATCGCGTGGGCAGCATTGCCCAGGCAAAAGAGGAGGCATGGAGCTACCAAACACCACCGTTAGATGGGGCGGTTAGTACCGTGATGTGTAGTTTAGATGGTGCCTATTTGTTAACGGTGAACGATGGCTGGCGTGAAGCGATGGTAGGAACGCTGTCATTGTACGATAGTGAGGGACAGCGTCAACACACGACTTACTTTGGTGCTGCGCCTGAGTATGGCAAAGCGGCGTTTTTAAAACGTTATCTGAAAGAATTGTCTCATATCAGGGCGCTTTATCCTGATGCCCTTTATTTGGGAACAGCCGATGGTGCAAAAGACAACTGGAGCTTTCTCTCACAGCATACCGATGAACAAATACTGGATTACTATCATGCAACGGAATACCTGGCTAAGGTAGCCAACGCTGCCCACCCTCAGAAGACAGGGAAGCCAAAGCGTGAACAATGGCTGTCAGATCGTTGTCACTCACTCAAGCATGAGGCCGGTGCGGCACAAACGTTGTTGGAAGAATTTAAGGGACTCAGAGAAAAACGTAAGCTGAGCAAAGCGGTACGGGAAAATCTTGAAGCGGCGATTACTTACTTTGAAAATCAGATGAGCCGAATGAATTATGCGGCGCATGTTGAGAAAAAGTTGCCGATTGGTTCAGGGGTGACAGAAGCTGCCTGCAAAACCCTGGTCAAACAACGATTCTGTTGTTCGGGGATGCGCTGGAAGGAAGTGGGTATCAAAACGGTCATGAGCCTGAGGGCATTAGTGCAAACTGAGGGCCGTTGGGGGCAATTCTGGGAGAAAATCGAGAGATATGGAATTCCCAGTTTTGCATAAAGCACATTATGTGAAGGCCGCACCCTTGTTAACTATCGGTAGCGAAATCCTCAGTGCGCCCATGTCGTTCCGGTGCCGGTACTTTGAATACCTGGCCTATCATGACCTGATGCAGCAGTATTTTGATGAAGACCCAAACTTCCGCTGGGAACAGGCACCTCGCCCA
>CALHAO010000298.1 GCA_937931765.1 uncultured Thiotrichaceae bacterium | reverse complement strand
ACTGCCTTCCTGTTCATCGACCTGAGTGCTTAAAGTTTCCAGCTGCTGCTGATTGGCATAAAAGCGTGCTTCATCCAACTGAGCATCTAAATCGAGTTGCTGACATGCCTGTTCGTAACCACGATATAATTGTTTACAGCGACTGACATTCTGCTCGAACTGGCGGATTTCGCGCTCAATTTCGCGCAGGCGACGACCGCCCTGATCTTCAATGCTGCGATGCAGGTCATTTTCCTTATCGCGCATCCTTTGAATGGTATTGCTCAGTTTCTCCAACCGGTGTTCCAGCTGTTTCGCCTGTTGAACCAGCTTGTCGATCTGGGTTTGCAATAATTCACTGTGGAACCGCGCAAACCAGCCAGACAGCGATTCACGGGCAACGCGCAGCGCCTCAATAGCTACTTTGACGATGTCGTGTTGTTGCAGACCATCGCACAGCGGTGTGAGCAATTCGATTTGCGCACGAGCTTTGAGCACCGCTTCGTGCAGCCGGTTAAGGTTATCAAACCCCTGTAACATCTCATCCAGCTGGCCCTGCACATCCGTGGTTTCCAGCATATGCTGACGCACAAATTCAGTGAGGTTACCGACAGATTTCATCGACACCGTCTGATAAAACAGATCCAGTGCCTGCTCCGACTGGATACCAAAATGCCGCCGGAAGAGCGTGGCATATTCGCGGAAAGTGGTACTGAGATTCACCCCATTGATATTACGCAGCTTCTTTTTAAGCTGATTGATGTCGCTGCCAAAGCCGCTGAAATGTTTTTTTATATTGAGCTGCTGATCAGCGTTGATATAGAACCGCTCCGGCTGGTGGTTGCCTTCTTTGAGCCAGAATACCTGCGCCAGCGTCATGCCCTGATCGAAATCCGCGTTATAAAACCAGGCCAGTAACACGCTGTAACTCGACTCACCACGCAGCGTCACAGCTTTAGATGTCTGGGTCAGCTCACTTTTTTCACTCTTATAAGCACCACGCACATAAGAGGCGAGGTTGCGTTCTTTGGATTCCGCTCCGGCAGCTTTGTTGTAGGTGATTTTCTGGGTCGACACCAGCAATGTGGTCAGCGCATCGACCACGGTGGATTTACCGGAACCAATATCACCTGTCAGCAGAGAATTGTTGCCATCGGGGTTGATGTGCCAGATCTGATCATGAAAGGTACCCCAATTGTAGATTTCCATGTGATGCAGACGGAATCCGGTGGGTAGCTTGCTGCTAAGACCCATAAGATCTAACTGTGGTAAGGGTTGGTTCATTGTTTTTGCTCCTCCAGATGCTCCCGGTAACTATCCAGATGCTCCTGAAAATCATCCAGCCATTGCGCATCCACAAACGCTTTTAAAATCCGCCGGATTTCCAGCATATCACCACCGTCTTCCTTCAATTTACGCAGGAAACCATAATCCACCGCACGGTTAATCGCCGTATTAATCTGATCATTAATCCGCGCTTCGTTCTTCTGCTCCGGCATGAACAGCACCATCAGGTCAATCACCTGCTCTCTGCTCAATACCACCCGCGTCTCACCACCACTGGCGTCTTCTTCCGCCAGACGTTTGCGCAACAACACCAACAATAAGCTCACCGGAAAACTCAGGCTACGGCGTGGAATCAATCGGGGGATGGTACGCTCGTCTTCTTCATCCTCATCGGCCTGCTGACGCAGAAAGGCATAACCCTCAGCTTCATCAATATATAACTCCAGACCAATAACCCGGCAATGATCGCGAATCGCCGCCTGGAATTTGAGCAAGTCCGGCCACAGGCGGGCATGTTGCTCTTCATACACCACACCTTTCAACAGCTGCACCAGCAAGCCTGAAAGCGCATTATCGGCGTCACTGGCAGGCGTTGGTGATAATAAATCAGTCATAAATAGGTCACCGGATTAAAGTTCATCGGGTAAAAATAATTTGCGGAAGGTGTGCGACACGATTGCTCACCTTTAATAGCGCATGTTCTGATAATGCCGGAAGCCCCTCCTGCACACCAGACAGCGACAAGGTTTCAGTCACTGCTTCATTGATCACGGTCTGTTTATTCTTGCTGGCAATATTCAGATAGGCCACCAGTTCGGCTAAACCTTGTTGCAAAGGGTACACTTCCAGCACTTCTTTCAGGCTGACCTGCGGGCGGGTTTGCAACAGGCGACGAATATTTTTGCGCAGCGCCTGCTCATCCACCCAGTACTGCTGATACAACACCGAAACATCGACGTCTTCCTTGCCCGCCTGAGGGGGTTCACTGCTTAAGCGGGTTTTACGGGTGGGTGAAAACAGTCGTTGTTCCATCAGCAGATTAACTGCCACCTTGGGCTGGTCTACGTGATAAAAATCATGCGGCAACGATTCCATGCCTCGCTTTTTCAAATCCAGCGAGGTCTGCTCAACACCACGAATAATTTCCAGAATGCGTTTATTCTCCAGCCATGCCTGATCTGCCAGGTACTTACGTAGCTGCTCCACCAGCTGGGCATTGGTCTGGTAAACTTTCTGTCCGGCATCCAGCAAGGCATAACCAATATGGCGCAGAAAAACCGTGTCATCCATCCCGCGTAACGCCTCTTGCTGCAAAGCAGTTTCGGTCAGTTCACGTAATTCTTCCTGCCGGTTGGGTGACATCAGAAAGGCCCAGAAAGCA
>CALHAO010000297.1 GCA_937931765.1 uncultured Thiotrichaceae bacterium | reverse complement strand
GCAGCCGTAAAATCGATGGAAACGGGCCAACCCGTCGACCTATAAGCTAAAACGTACTGGACAGGAATCCGCTATGAGCAAAGCTAAGGCAAGCAAAATCGTTGTCATTCCACAAACCGTGGAAGCTTTGCACACGCTGATCGTTGAACATCAGGATAAACTCAGCGCCCGCCTCAAAGTGGTGGCCGCCTGGACGATTGAACACCCACAACAGGTTCCGCTCAGTACGCTGGCGGAAATTGCTGCGGCAGCGGGTGTTCATGCTTCTACACTTGTACGGTTTGCTAATTATTTTGGCTTTGATGGCTTCTCAGAATTACAGAAACTATACAAGACGCGCATGCTGGACAACCCCGGCAATTACCGCGAGCGCATCAGTGAACTAAAACGCATTAAAGCGGGCACGGACACCACCGCAACAGGCTTACTGGAAGAATTTGCCGAAGGTAACCTGTTAGGGCTGGAGTTATTGCGTGAACAGATCAAACCGGAAACACTTAATGCGGCGATACAAACACTGAATCAGGCACAAGAAGTCTATTTGTGTGGCTTACGGCGCATGTACCCAGTCGCCACTTATTTTCATTACGCACTGAGTCATCTGGATATCCGCTGTCATTTGGTGGATGGCAATGGCGCAATGGAACAGGAGCAGATCAGCTGGGCAGGCCCGAACTCAGTACTGATCGCCATCACCGTCAATCCCTATACACCGGTCGTAGCCGAAATCGTCAGAACCGCCGTCGCACGAGGCTGCAAAGTGGTATTACTGACCGATAGCGAATTATGTCCGGTCGCCAATCTGGCGGATCACCTATTTGTGGTACAGGAAGCTGAGGTACGCACATTCCGTTCGCTCAGTTCAACCCTGTGCCTGGCACAAACCTTATGCGTGGCGCTGGGTTATCAGCGTCAGGAGGAAAAATTATGACCTTATTATGCCGTCCGGCGACAGAAGAAAATGGCCGTTATCAGCACATCACTCCTGAGAACGCCGGTTGGAAATACGTCGGTTTTGAAGCTTACGACCTGGCTGAGGGTGAGACTGTCTCCCTGAGCAGCGGTGATAATGAACTATGTCTGGTGATGTTATCCGGTGTTGCTAACTTCAGCGCAGGCGATGAAAAATTTGCTGGCGTAGGTGACCGAATGGATGTGTTTGAGGATAAAGCACCGCATGCGATTTATGTGCCGAATGGCGTTGATGTCAGCCTGACCGCGACGACTAAGGTGGAACTGGCGGTGTGTGCTGCACCGGGCAAAGGCAACCACCCCATACGCTGGATCAAACCGGATGATATGGGCCGCGAAGCCCGTGGTGAAGGCAGCAATGTGCGCCATGTCTGCAATATTCTGCCGCAGGATGAACCGGCTGACAGCTTACTCGTGGTCGAGGTCAAAACCCCTAATGGTAACTGGTCGAGCTACCCACCGCACAAACATGATGCCGACAATATTCCTCATGAATCTTATTTGGAAGAAACCTATTATCACCGCATTAACCCGCAGCAGGGTTTTGTGTTTCAGCGGGTGTATACCGATGATCTGGATATTGATGAAACGATGGCGGTGGAGGATCGCTGTGTGGTGAAAGTGCCGCGTGGTTATCATCCGGTGGGTGCGCCGCATGGCTACGATTCTTATTATTTGAATGTGATGGCGGGGCCTACGCGAACTTGGATATTTCATAATCATCCGGATCATGCGTGGATGTTGAAATGAATGTAGAAATTAACTCCGTAGCTCACCCCCCATCCCCAGCCCTTCCCCCACAAGGGGAGGAAGGGAGTTTAACATCAGTTTTAAATAAAACTCCGGTTATGCTGACAAGGCAAGCTTGGCTCCTTCCCCCCTTGTGGGGGAAGGCTGGGATGGGGGGTGGCGAAGCTGAGAGGGGATACCGAAGTCTGGAGACAAACCCATGACAGAAAAAAACCTAGACATCATCTGCCTGGGCCGCGCCGCAGTAGACTTCTACGGCGATCAAATCGGTAGCCGCCTGGAAGACATGGGCAGCTTCTCAAAATACCTGGGCGGCTCCTCCTGCAACATCGCCTACGGCTGCTCCCGCCTCGGCTTAAAATCCGCCATGCTCACCCGCGTCGGCGATGAGCACATGGGCCGCTTCGTACGCGAAGAACTACAACGTGTCGGCGTAGACACTTCCCACGTAGTCACTGACAAGGAAAGACTTACCGGCTTAGTCGTACTGGGCATTAAAGATCAGGACACTTTCCCGCTGATCTTCTACCGCAATGATTGCGCAGATATGGCGGTAAGCCCTGATGATTTCGATCCTGAATTCATCGCCTTAGCCAACGCGCTATTAATTACCGGCACGCATTTCTCCACAGAAAGCACTTATAACACCAGCATGACGGCGATTAAATACGCCAAACAAGCCGGTGCGAAAGTAGTGGTGGATATTGATTACCGGCCCGTATTGTGGGGACTGACCAGCCTTGGCGATGGTGAAACACGTTTTATTTCATCAGAGGGCGTGTCTACACATCTTCAGAGTGTGCTACCGCATTGTGATCTGATCGTTGGCACAGAAGAGGAAATCCACATCGCCGGTGGCAGTACTGACACCATTACCGCATTGAAAAAAGTACGTGAACTCAGTGACACCACTATTGTTCTAAAGCTGGGGCC
>CALHAO010000296.1 GCA_937931765.1 uncultured Thiotrichaceae bacterium | reverse complement strand
TTAGCACATTTCAACAGCCCTGAAAGCCAGCTTTCACGGTGAGCACGACGCAAGTGCACAACACAGGAGATTCATACATGCGGATATTCAATTTAAGTCCATTAGGTCAACAAAACTAAAGTTCCTCGTGTATTCCACCGGGGGACGTGAATTCGTCGTCTGGTAGAAGATACAGGTTTGAATAACCGTATGTAGAAAACCCCGGATGACGACAGTCTCCGGGGTTTTTTCGTTTCAGCCTCGGAAAAATAAAAATATTGAGGTTAGAAATGCCTGTTCAAATTGAATTAGACAAAGGCAAGGTGCCTGTAAAGATTTACACCACTGACGTAGACAGCGCTTCGCTGGATCAGTTGGGTAATCTGTCACAGATGCCATTTATTCACAGTCACATCGCGGCGATGCCCGATGTACACGTCGGTATCGGTGCCACCGTCGGTTCAGTCATCCCCAGTAAGGGGGCGATTATTCCGGCAGCCGTAGGTGTTGATATTGGCTGCGGCATGAATGCCGTGCGTTTATCGCTGAAAGCTCATGATTTACCGGATACCTTGGTGCGCCTGCGCTCAGCAATTGAAGCCAAGGTACCGGTGGGTTTTGAGTGGCATAAACGCGAAGCCATTCAGGCCGCCACTTTAAAACAGATGGATTACCACCTGCAGCCCATTACAGATAAGCATCCCGGGTTGATCAAGATGATGCGTGATTTCCACCATGTGTGGGGGCGTCAGCTTGGCACACTGGGCGGCGGAAACCATTTCATCGAGCTATGCCTGGATGAAAATGATGACGTTTGGGTGATGCTGCATTCCGGCAGTCGCGGGATTGGTAATGCCATTGGCCGTTATTTCATAATCAAAGCTAAAAAGGACATGGGCAGAATGCTTGGTCAGTTGCCGGATAAAGAGCTGGCATATTTTGAAGAAGGCTCGCAGCATTTTGATGATTACATCGAAGCAGTGGGCTGGGCGCAGGATTACGCAACGGTTAACCGGCGCGAGATGATGCGACTGGTACTGACGGCAATGAAGCCGCTATTACCAGCCTTCAAGCCAACTCGTGAGGCGATTAACTGCCACCATAACTACGTGCAGAAGGAAACGCATTTCAATGCGGATGTGTATGTCACTCGAAAAGGCGCGATCAGTGCGCAGGAAGGCGAGTTAGGCATTATTCCGGGCAGTATGGGCGCGAAATCGTTCATTGTGCGTGGTTTAGGGAATGCACAGTCGTTTTGTTCATGTTCACACGGTGCAGGTCGACGCATGAGTCGCACACAGGCTAAACGGCAATTCAATACCCGCGATCTGTTTGAACAGACTGAAGGTGTTGAATGCCGCAAGGACAAAAATATGGTGGATGAAATTCCCGGTGCTTATAAAGATATTGATGTCGTTATGCAAAACCAGAGTGATCTGGTTGAGGTGGTGCATACTTTGAAGCAGGTGCTTTGTATTAAGGGTTAAACCTTCGAGCAAAATCCCCCTCGTTCCCCCTTTTGCAAAGGGGGAGGCCATTCTTTCAAGGTCTCTCCCAATCTGTATGGGGGGTACTCCCCTTTGAATTCTCCCGTTTTATTAAAACGGGATGGGGAGACAGAGGGGATTTCAAGCTAACGATTAAACCAAGGACAAACAAAATGAACACTCAAAATTATTTCCTGTCGGGAGCTGGCTTCGGCCTGCCTCCCGCTATTAAACGATGTAGACAAATACACGACCACAGAGGTGCTGTATTCAGGTTGAATAATAATTCAAGACAGGAAGAAAATGATGGAGAAGCAAGTTCTGGATGAGATTCTGGAAATTATGACCGGTGAACGTACTCTGTTTCATTATGTACGTGACGGTTATGCCTTGTCGCTGTTGCAGGATTACATCGGTGACAGCATGCCAGTTAGTGAGCTGCGCCAATCACCGTATGCACATTTGCTGACTAAACCGGCAGTGAAAAAGGTGATGGCTAAGGCCAGTAACGGTGTTATCACGGCTGAGCAGTTGGAATGGGCGAAGTGGGATGGCGAGCAGCCACCCCTAAACTTTGTGCTGACCTTGAGTGAGTGGGGTGATGGTGGTTATGCGGATCGTATGTACGATCAGATGAGCCGTCGTGGTCATCATCTGGTGCTGCAGCTTAACTTTGCCAATGATCATCAGCAGAGTTTTCGCCAGTTGATCAAGACCGATGAATACGCCGCGTTTTCATACAGCAGTCATCCGGTGATTACGGACGGTAGCTATGAAACACTGGCCTGGGCGCGGATTGATCTTGATATGGATGCCGATGTGGCACTGATTGAGGAAATTCAAAGTGACTGGGTGCGACAGGCGAAAGATGAGTGGAATCGTGAGTATTACGAAGGTGCGGATTTCGATACTTATCTGGGTAAGGTGCTGGCTCCGTATGCGAAGGTGTGGGATGAGGCGGTGCTGACAGCGGCGATTCAATTGGTACGTCGTGAACTGGGTGTTAGCGAAGTGTTTTATAACACCTTCGAGACCGGAAACCGTATGAAGTGCATCGACGATAATCCGCCGCCACGTTCTCTGTATACCAAGCTGCCACGGCGTTTTGGTTTTCAGGAGGTGCACGAGATGCCGGTCTTCCTGCAAGAGGAACGTCATGTCAAAAAGATGGTCAAACATTTAGATACGCGCCCGAAGAAAAAGGACAAAAAAGTGAAGCAGGGTGATTTGGAAAAATTGGCTTGGTTCAAACTGCCAGCAGCGATATGAAAAAATTTTACA
>CALHAO010000295.1 GCA_937931765.1 uncultured Thiotrichaceae bacterium | reverse complement strand
TCCGGATTACCACCCTTCTCATAGATGTCAGTCAGAAACTTACGCATATCGTCGACTTCAGCCTTGGTATCAATCATCCGGCCAATCTTAGCGCCCAGACCTTTAGCAGCCCAACCCAGATGAGTTTCCAGCACCTGACCTACGTTCATCCGCGACGGAACACCCAGAGGATTCAATACAATATCAACCGGCTGTCCATTTTCCAGATAAGGCATATCTTCAATCGGAACAATGCGTGAAACCACACCTTTGTTACCGTGACGACCCGCCATCTTGTCACCAGGTTGCATACGACGCTTAACCGCAACGTACACCTTAACCATCTTCAGCACACCAGGTGCCAAATCATCGCCAGCAGTCAACTTGTCACGCTGCTTCTGCAGACGGATTTCGTATTCCTTTTTCTTCTCTGACAACTGAGTAGCCAACAGCTCAAGCTGCTCATTCAATGACTCATCGCTCATACGAACGGAGAACCACTCATGACGCATCAGGCCATCCAAATAATTCTGAGTGACTTTAGAGCCTGAAGCCAGACCTTCCGGCCCACCATCAGCTGGCTGACCAACGATCATTCTGGCAACACGTTCAAACACGTCACCTTCATAAATCCGCAGCTCATCCAGTAAATCCTTACGGACTTTCTTCAGATCATCTTCTTGTACGGCCAGCGCACGGGCATCACGTTCCACACCATCACGGGTGAATACGCGCACATCGATAACGGTACCTTTTGTGCCTGTCCCAACACGTAAGGAGCTATCTTTTACATCAGACGCCTTCTCACCGAAAATGGCACGCAATAGTTTTTCCTCCGGCGTCAGCTGACTTTCACCTTTCGGCGTCACCTTACCCACCAGAATATCACCCGACTCTACTTCAGCACCGACGTGAATGATTCCACACTCGTCCAGCTTAGAAAGCAGACTCTCACTGACATTAGGAATGTCAGCAGAAATCTCTTCAGGCCCCAGCTTAGTATCACGCGCCAAACAGGACATTACTTCGATATGAATAGTAGTAAAACGATCCTCTTCCACTACCCGCTCAGACAGCAGGATGGAATCTTCAAAGTTGTAACCGTTCCAAGGCATAAAGGCGATAAATATGTTCTGCCCTAATGCCAGCTCACCCAAATCAGTCGATGAACCATCAGCCAGCACGTCACCACGTTCAATGCGATCACCCACTTTAACGATTGGGCGCTGATTGATACAGGTGTTCTGATTCGAACGCATGTACTTGATGAGGCTATAGATATCAACACCACCGCTCTCATCCGCCTCAGCATCATGCACACGTACGACGATACGACCGGCATCTACCAAGTCAATAACACCACCACGTTTTGCAACTACTGCAGAACCGGAGTCAACCGCAACCGCTCGCTCCATGCCCGTACCAACGACAGCAGTCTCAGCACGCAAACACGGTACTGCCTGACGTTGCATGTTCGAACCCATCAAGGCACGGTTTGCATCATCGTGCTCAAGAAACGGAATCAATGAAGCCGCCACCGATACGATCTGCTTAGGTGAAACATCCATGTACTGGACTTTGTCGTTAGGCATCATCGTCGATTCATTGCGATGACGACAAACCACAAACTCATCAGTGAAATTACCAGCCTCACCTAGCATGGCATTTGCCTGAGCGATTACGTACTGCGACTCTTCAATAGCCGACAAGTAATCAATTTCACTAGATACCTTGCCATCGATAACGCGACGATAAGGTGTCTCAAGGAAACCATAATCATTGGTACGCGCATAAACAGACAGCGAGTTGATCAGCCCGATATTCGGGCCTTCAGGTGTTTCGATAGGACATACACGACCGTAGTGCGTTGTATGTACATCGCGCACCTCAAAACCAGCACGCTCACGTGTCAGACCACCCGGACCTAATGCAGAAATACGACGTTTATGTGTGACTTCTGACAGCGGGTTATTCTGATCCATAAACTGGGACAGCTGACTGGAACCAAAAAACTCTTTAATCGCGGCAGAAACAGGCTTGGAATTCACCAATTCCTGTGGCATCAGACCTTCACTTTCAGCCATGGTGAGACGCTCTTTAACCGCACGCTCAACACGAACCAGACCGATGCGGAAAGCATTTTCAGCCATTTCGCCGACACTACGGATACGACGATTACCTAAGTGATCAATATCATCAATGTCATCGCGGCCATCACGAATATCAATCAACTTGCGCAGTACTTCAAGAATATCATTCTGATCCAGCGTACCTTCACCTGTTGACTCTTCACGACCCAAACGACGATTGAACTTCATCCGACCAACAGCAGAGAGGTCATAACGCTCTGATGAGAAAAACAAGTTATTAAATAAATTTTCAGCAGATTCTTTGGTAGGCGGCTCGCCCGGACGCATCATCCGGTAAATCTCAACCTGCGCTTCCAACTTGGAACGGGTCGGATCAATGTTCAATGTATTGGAAACAAACGGCCCACGATCCAGCTCATTGGTATACAAAATATCAAACTGAGTAATCGCGTTATCCCGCAACTTCTCAATCAACTCATCAGTCAGTTCAGCATTTGCTTCAGCAATTAACTCACCAGTAGAGGTATCGACTACATTATGACCCAGCACCTTGCCATTCATATAATCTTGCGGCACATTGAGTCTTTTCAGGCCACTTTTTTCCAGCGCCCGAATATGCTTGGCAGTAACACGACGGCCAGTTTCAACCAACACCTCACCATCCAGCATAATATCGAATGAAGCCAACTCACCGCGCAAGCGCTCAGGTACCAAGTCAATTTCAATGCTTTCTAACTCTAAGTGAACGCCAATCTTGTCGAAGAAATAATCCAGAATACCTTCGTTATCCATACCCAATGCACGAAGCAAAATGGTGGACGCCAGCTTACGACGACGGTCAATCCGCACGAAAACGCTGTCTTTAGGATCAAACTCGAAATCTAACCATGAACCACGGTAAGGAATGACACGTGCACTGTGCAATAGCTTGCCAGCGGTATTCGACTTACCCTTATCATGCTCAAAGAACACACCAGGAGAACGATGCAACTGAGATACGATGACCCGTTCAGTACCATTAATAACGAAGGTACCTTTATCGGTCATCAAGGGCAGCTCGCCCAGATAAACATCCTGCTCTTTGATGTACTTAACTACTTTAGCATCTACCGGTGCTTCTTTGTCATGGATAACCAGACGCAGTTTTACACGTAACGATGCAGCGTAAGTCAGGCCGCGCAGCTGACATTCATAGACGTCAAAGTCTGGCTCTGCTAACTTGTAATCAACGTAGTCGAGCGACACATAATTGTTGTAGCTTATAATCGGGAAAACCGAAGAAAATGCGGCGTGAAGACCAGCTTGTTTACGCTCTTCAACCGGCTTATCCAGCTGCAGGAAATTCCGGTAGGATTCCAGCTGAATTGTTAACAGGTCAGGTACTTCCAGAATCTGCTTACGCTTACCAAAATCTTTGCGGATTCGTTTCTTCTCGGTATAACTTAGTCCCATCGTGCTTCCTCACCTGGAATCAAATATATCTACGGGCATTCAGCAGTAGACTGAAGCCTCTATGCAACTTTGTCTTTTTAATGTCTGACAAGCGACAAAAGGCCGACAGTGTAAAACACTGCCAGCCTCGGGTTCATTACTGACTTTTAACAGCCAAGCAATGTAAAGTCAAGCTCAATCTTATTTGAGTTCAACTTCAGCACCAGCTTCTTCCAACTGCTTCTTGATATCTTCAGCTTCGTCTTTAGATGCGCCTTCTTTAACAGCAGCAGGTGCACTTTCAACCATTGCTTTTGCTTCTTTAAGACCCAGACCAGTGATAGCACGAACAGCTTTGATTGCAGCAATTTTGTTGCTACCAGCGCCCTTCAGCATAACATCAAATTCAGTCTGCTCTTCAGCAGCAGCAGCTTCGCCAGCAGCAGCAGGTGCAGCAGAAACTGCAGCAGCAGCGCTAACGCCAAATTTTTCTTCCATTGCAGAGATCAAATCAACGATCTCCATTACAGTCATGTTAGAAATCGCTTCCAACAATTCGTCTTTAGTTAAAGCCATGATAAATCTCCTAAAACCGAGTCACTCGATTTAAATATACAATTTCGCGTAGCATGCAAAAAAGCATGCATACTTAATTAACAAACAAAATTAGGCAGAAGCCTCTTTCTGGTCACGAACTGCAGCAAGTGTACGAACAAATTTGCCCGGAACTTCGTTAATAGTGCGAGCCAATTTATCCAGCGGCGCACGGAAAGTTCCAGCCAACATAGCCAATGCCTGGTCGCGTGTAGGCAACTTCGACAGACGCTCAAGCTCGGATGCAGGTAACATTTGTCCACCAACGGAAACAAATTTCACATCCAGCTTACTGTTCGCTTTGTCTTTGATGAATTCTTTAATCAGACGTGCTGCTGAACCTGGGTCTTCCTGAGAAAACGCCAACATCAACGGCCCGGTCAAACCATCCTGAATACATTCAAAATCTGTATCCCGAACAGCGATCTTCGCCAAATTATTCTTCACCACTCGCAGATAAACACCACTTTCACGCGCTTGTTTGCGCAAGGTGGTCATCTGATCAACGGTCAATCCACGGTATTCAGCTATCACCGCAGAATGAGCACTTGCAGCTATCGCAGACACTTCGGAGACAATCTGTTTTTTCTCGCTCAGTGTTAATGCCACGACATCTACTCCTGGTTCGGTGGTTTACACCACCGTTAAACAACATTTCAATCATCAAGATTAAAATGATGAAAACGGCGTACCACGAACCATTTAACTGACTCGGGTAACGCCATCTACGCAGGCTATTAAGTCAAATACAACAACTATTTAACTCCTGCGGTCTTTGACGACATACATCCTGTATATCTAGTGCTTCAGACTACTCAAATAAACGCTATTTAATTAATCTGTTGCGGTTTTCATCCTTGAAAACCTGATTAAGCATGACTGCTCAAAATTCTTATTTAGTATGACAAAGTAGACTGATCAACACCCACACCCGGCCCCATGGTAGTGGACATAGAAATGCTTTTCAGGTAAATACCTTTTGCTGCAGAAGGCTTAGCTTTAACCAAGTCCGCAACCAATGCATTCAGATTCTGAACCAATGCATCTGTGTCAAAATCGACATTACCAATACCACAATGAATGATACCCGCCTTATCAGTACGATAACGTACCTGACCAGACTTGGCATTCTTAACAGCCTCAGCAACATTCGGCGTTACAGTACCTACTTTCGGATTCGGCATCAGGCCACGAGGACCTAAAACCTGGCCCAACTGACCGACGACACGCATAGCATCGGGGCTGGCAATAACGACATCAAAGTCCATCATGCCACCTTTGATTTCAGCAGCCAAATCATCCATACCGACAATATCAGCACCGGCTTCTTTAGCAGCTTCAACATTAGGACCCTGAGTAAACACAGCTACACGCACTGACTTACCATTACCATTCGGCAATACGGTCGAACCACGTACAACCTGGTCAGATTTACGCGGATCAACACCCAGATTCACACTGACATCAACGCTTTCAGTGAACTTTGAGAGTGGCAGAGACTTAAGCAGATCAACCGCTTCAGCAACATCGTATGCCTTGTCGAATTCAACTTTCTCAGCAATTACTTTTTGACGCTTAGTTAACTTAGCCATTTACACACCCTCCACATCGATACCCATACTACGGGCACTGCCCGCGATGGTACGAACAGCAGCGTCAAGACTAGCAGCTGTCAAATCAGGCTCTTTTGTTTTAGCAATTTCTTCTAATTGCTCACGCGTCACTTTGCCTACTTTCTCGGTGTTCGGACGACCACTACCTGATTTTAAGCCCAAAGACTTCTTCAACAGCACGGATGCCGGAGGTGTCTTAGTAATAAAGGTAAAGCTCTTATCACTGTATACCGTGATAACAACGGGAATTGGCAAGCCAACTTCAACACTTTGCGTAGCTGCGTTGAATGCTTTACAGAATTCCATGATATTAACACCGTGCTGACCCAGGGCAGGACCAACAGGAGGACTCGGATTAGCTTTACCAGCTGGCACTTGCAGCTTGATATAACCACTAACTTTCTTAGCCATTTCAATTTACCTATAATTGGGTGCAAACGCCTTCCGGCTCCCCTTTAAATCGCTATCAGGTCTTACCGACTTGATAAAACTCCAGCTCAACAGGCGTTGAGCGTCCAAAAATCTGTACAGCCACCAACATGCGGCTTTTCTCGTAGTTAACTTCTTCAACTACGCCATTAAAATCTTTAAATGGCCCGTCTGTAACGCGGACAACTTCACCCGCATCAAACAGAACCTTAGGCTTAGGCTTATCAACGCCATCTTCAACACGCTGTAGAATTGCATCTACTTCTTTTTGCGTGATTGGAGCAGGCATGTCCTTAGAACCACCAATAAAACCCATTACCCGGTTGGTATCTTTAACCATGTGCCAGCTAGCGTCATCCATTTCCATTTCAACTAACACATAACCCGGAAAGAATTTTCGCTCACTTCGACGCTGCTGACCTTCACGCATTTCGACCACTTCTTCAGTGGGAACCAGAATTTCACCGAAAGCGTCTTCCATCTCAAAACGCGCAATGCGCTCATGCAAAGAACGCTTAACCTGCAACTC
Organism: uncultured Thiotrichaceae bacterium; assembly: GCA_937931765.1. Lineage (GTDB taxonomy): Bacteria > Pseudomonadota > Gammaproteobacteria > Thiotrichales > Thiotrichaceae > Thiolinea. The sequence goes on along the minus strand of CALHAO010000295.1, from coordinate 392 downwards.
ATAACCGGAAAAGGCTTGCACCACATACCAACGCTTAGCCATCAGCCACCTCCCAACAGAGACTTAACACCCCAGCCAAGCAGCATATCAACTAACCAAAGGAAGATAGTGAGGATGAAGACGATAACAAAGACCATCAGCGTAGTTTGCATAGTTTCAACACGGGTCGGCCAAACCATTTTTCGCACTTCAGTACGTGAATCCTGCATAAAGCTCATTAGACGTTTGCCGCTTGCAGATGTCAGCGCAATATACGCAGCCACACCCATCACAGCTAGCAACCCAAGAACCCTATATAACAAGGAAACAGGCTCACCCTGCCAATCAGCAAAGTAGTAAAAACCCGCAATACCCACAAACAACAAAACCAGTGCAACCACTAGTTTAATCGT
>CALHAO010000294.1 GCA_937931765.1 uncultured Thiotrichaceae bacterium | reverse complement strand
TTCGTGATGATTGACCCGGTGGGCAATGCGCCTATTTTCCTCGGTTTAACAGCTGGAATGACCACAGTGGCGCGTCGTTCAATCGCCATCAGAGGTTCCGTGGTAGCTTTTCTGGTTCTGGCTTTGTTCGCGGTCACCGGTACAGGTATTCTCGATGCGATGGGTATTACTGTGGATGCTTTCCGCGTAGCAGGTGGCCTTTTACTGTTCTATACCGCGTTTGAAATGCTATACGCCAAACGCCAGGAACGCAAAGCACAAGCGTCCGAGTCAGCGCTTAAAGAGCATATTGCGAATCTTGCCGTATTCCCGTTGGCCATTCCATTACTGGCCGGGCCGGGCACCATTTCAGCGACGATCATTCTGTCCTCAGAACTAACTGCCAACAGTCACTACTGGTCAGGCACTGCTGTTTTGCTGGGATTGATTTTTGCGTTGATGGTGTTGACTGCCGTGGTTCTGCTTGCAGCTGAATTGCTGGATAAGTACATCGGTGATACAGGGAAAATGATTTTTACACGGTTATTGGGTGTGTTACTGGCGGCTTTGTCAGTGCAATATGTGGCCGATGGTGTGAGAGGGTTGGTTGCAGCCTGACTGGTAGAAATTACCAGTCAGGGTTTGAGTCACTGTATTAGTTATACAGCTTAGGTGCACCTAACTGGTCATGAATCTGGTTGCTTTCTTCATGGGAGATATTCAGTCCCTGAGCCAGCTTGTCCAGATAAACAGCTTCTTCTTTGGTGTCCAGCGAAATACCCAGCAGAGACATCAGGTAAACCTGCTTTTCCATGCCAGCCGGTACATCACGGATCATGCCTTCCATATCAACAGGTGCGCGTAACTCTTCACGAACAAAGTCAATTTCTTCGTCAGTAGCATCCTGTAGGTGCTCGGTGATTTTGGCTTGTTCGTCACTATCAAGGTTGCCGTCAGCTTTCGCAGCGCTAATCATCGCACGCAGCATCAGTTTAGCATTTTGCTCGTCAGCTTCATTAACTTCAGGTTCTTCTCCCTGTAACGCTGTGTTAAACAGGTCGCCGAAGTCCTTAGTGCCACCACTACTTTGAGTGCTCGGAGCATTGGTGCCGAAAGGTGTTGCCTGTCCGGGGTTGCCGCCGAGTGAATCAATCAGTCCGCCCAGCCCGCTGCCAGAAGCACCACTTTGCCCGGTTAATCCGCCTAACAGACCTCCAAGTCCGCCCGCTGAGCTTCCTCCGGCTGAACTACTGCCGGTTAAGCCGCCCAGTAAACCACCTAATCCGCCAGATGAGCTTCCGCTTGAGCCGCCGCCGGTTAAGCCACCTAGTAAACCACCCAGTCCGCCGCCACTACTACCACCGCTGCTGCCGCTTATCATCTTGCCAACGCCTTTAGCGATCATAACGCCCATTGCTACTTTACCCAGTGTGCCCATTAAGCTCATATTGTTTTATCTCCGTGAGGTTGAAATCATTTTACTAATTGAAGCTTGAATCTTAGCAGTTATTCACCGCATTTGCTGAATTCACCCAGCAGCTATCTGAGGTGGTGTGGAATGGAGGGGTAATTTAGTTACTCCTAAATAGAGGTTGGTTTTTTTTCGTCCTCTACTATATAGTCTTACGTACCACAGATAGTTAATAACAGTTGTGGGCTGTATCATGTTCAATGACAAAAATTTACTATGAGGTAATTGGGTGGTGGACTATTAATTTCACTGATTTAGCCAGTTACCTGAGGCAGTGCTAGGAGTCGGCATGCTGGAAGCTTATCTACCCATTTTGATTTTTCTCGCCGTAGGTGTGGGTCTTGCGGCAGTGTTATTAGGGTTGGGCCTGTTAATGGCTCCACGTCGCCCTGACGCGGCAAAAGATTCCCCGTTTGAATGTGGCTTTGAAGCGTTCGAAGACAGTCGCGTGCAGTTTGATGTGCGTTATTACCTGGTGGCTATCCTTTTTATTATCTTCGATCTGGAGATTGCTTTTTTGTTTCCCTGGGCGGTGGTGCTCGATAAAATAGGCACAACGGGGTTGTGGGCGATGTCTGTCTTTCTGGGGATTCTGGTGATTGGATTTATTTATGAATGGAAGAAAGGAGCGCTGGAATGGGAATAGAAGGCGCACTTGAAAAGGGCTTTGTCACCACCAGTGCAGACAAGCTGATCAACTGGGCGCGAACCGGCTCCATGTGGCCGATGACATTTGGCCTGGCTTGTTGTGCGGTAGAAATGATGCATGCGGGTGCGGCGCGTTATGATCTGGATCGTTTCGGCATTGTGTTTCGGCCCAGCCCGCGACAATCTGATGTAATGATCGTCGCGGGCACGCTAACGAATAAAATGGCCCCTGCTTTGCGCAAAGTCTATGACCAGATGGCGGAGCCGCGCTGGGTTATTTCTATGGGTTCCTGTGCTAATGGTGGTGGTTATTATCATTATTCTTATGCCGTGGTGCGGGGCTGTGACCGGATTGTTCCGGTCGATATTTATGTGCCGGGCTGCCCGCCGACAGCAGAGGCGCTGTTGTACGGCATTATCCAGCTTCAGAATAAAATCAAACGTACCAACACAATCGCACGGTAACTAATTTAATGGCGCAGCTTGAGGTTTTACAAGAATATCTGCAGGAATCTATTGGTCGTAAGCTTGATTCGATGGTGGTGTCGGATGTGGGTGAACTAACCTTGGAAGTGCCTGTGGATAGTTGGCTGGAAGTAGCTGATTTTCTGCACAGAAATAAAAAGACCTGCTTTGATCAACTAATTGATTTGTGTGGTGTGGACTATTTGACCTATGGCCAGTCTGAGTGGGATGTGTCCTCAGCCACTTCCTCCGGTTTTAGTCGTGCGGTGACTGGCAGTGCTGTTGAGGATGATCCTTTTGATTTCGATGCAGATGAATCGGCGACTGAATTTGAAGGCAAGCGTTTTGCGGTGGTGATTCACTTGTTATCAGTAAAAAACGGTTGGCGGCTACGTATGCGTACCTGGTGTGATGATAATGATTTCCCGATGGTGTCCTCTTTGGTAGGTATCTGGAGTTCAGCGAATTGGTATGAGCGGGAAGCGTTTGATTTATTTGGCATCATGTTTAACCGCCATCCTGATTTGCGCAGAATTCTCACCGACTACGGGTTTGTCGGTCATCCGTTCCGCAAAGACTTCCCGCTATCCGGTCATGTCGAAATGCGTTATGACGCTGAAAAGAAACGGGTAGTGTATGAACCGGTTTCTATTGAGCCAAGAGTGCTGGTGCCACGGGTGATTCGTAAAGATGAACGTTTTTCAGCGGCAAAGGAGTTGGATGACTAATGCCTGAAATTCGTAATTTCACCCTGAATTTTGGCCCGACCCATCCGGCAGCGCATGGCGTATTGCGTCTGGTGTTGGAAATGGATGGCGAAGTCATTGAACGTGCTGATCCGCATATTGGTTTGTTACACCGTGGCACCGAGAAGCTAGCGGAAAGTAAACCATACAACCAAAGCATCGGTTATATGGATCGGCTGGATTATGTATCGATGATGTGTAATGAGCACGGTTATGTGCGGGCGATTGAGCAGTTAATGGGTGTCGAAGCGCCGATTCGTGCGCAATACATTCGCACCATGTTTGATGAGATTACGCGGATTTTGAATCACCTGTTGTGGATCGGTGCGCACGGGCTGGATGTCGGGGCGATGACCATGTTCCTGTACGCCTTCCGTGAGCGTGAAGATCTGATGGATGCGTATGAAGCGGTGTCCGGTGCGCGTTTACATGCGACTTATTACCGTCCGGGTGGGGTGTATCGTGACTTGCCGGATAGTATGCCTAAGTTCGAAAAATCGCGTTATCGCAGTGCAAAAGAAGCCGATCGTTTGAATGAAAATCGCGAAGGCAGTTTGCTGGATTTCCTGGAAGACTTTACCCGCCGTTTCCCGACTTATGTCGATGAATATGAAACTCTGTTGACGGATAATCGTATCTGGAAACAGCGTCTGGTGGGTATTGGCGTGGTGTCGCCTGAGCGTGCTTTGCAATTGGGCTTTACCGGCCCGATGTTGCGTGGTTCCGGGTTTGCATGGGATCTGCGTAAGAAGCAGACTTATGCGGCTTACGATAAAGTGGATTTTGATATTCCGGTGGGCACCAATGGCGATAGTTATGACCGCTATTTAGTGCGCGTGGAAGAGATGCGCCAATCCAATCATATTATTAAACAATGTATCGACTGGTTGCGGGTGAATCCGGGGCCGGTGATGATTGATGATCATAAAGTGGCACCGCCGTCTCGTGCTGACATGAAGCAGGATATGGAAGCGATGATCCATCATTTTAAACAGATGACCGAAGGTTACTGTCTGCCGGAAGGTGAGGTTTATGCGGCGGTTGAGCACCCGAAAGGTGAGTTTGGCTGCTATATAGTATCCGACGGGGCAAATAAACCTTACCGTTTAAAAGTGCGTGCGCCAGGGTTTGCACATTTATCAGCGATGGATGAAATGGTGCGAGGCCACATGCTTTCAGACGTAGTGACGATTCTGGGGACTCAGGATATTGTTTTCGGGGAGGTCGACAGATAATGACAGGTGTTGAAATCATAACGAAAACGATACATCCGGTGGGC
>CALHAO010000293.1 GCA_937931765.1 uncultured Thiotrichaceae bacterium | reverse complement strand
CTGAATTACCCGCTATACGTTGGAAGTTAATCAACATACAGAAATTGCGCAAGGATGAAGAAAAGCATCGAGAGCAGCTTGCGAAACTAGAGAAAGTATTAGAGCAGTGGCTAACCTAACTTGGATACGATGGTGTACAAGAGTGAGGCGGTCATGCCTCACTCTACTTGATAACCTGAACAGTTACCTACCGCCAAATTTAACCAAACCAACGTCGCATCATTTCCCGCAACCATGACATGAAATTGGCTGGTGGTGCAGGAGTTGGAGTTGGAGTTGGAGTTGGAGTTGGAGTTGGAGTTGGAGTTGGAGTTGGAGTTGGAGTTGGAGTTGGAGTTGGAGTTGGAGTTGGAGTCGGAGTCGGAGTCGGAGTCGGAGTCGGAGTCGGAGTCGGAGTCGGAGTTGGAGTCGGAGTCGGAGTCGGAGTCGGAGTCGGAGTCGGAGTCGGAGTCGGAGTCGGAGTGCCACCACTTGTGTTACTATCAGCGTTAGCAAACTCAATCATCTTTTCGACGATAGCAGCTAAGGGTGAGCCTTGTTCACGTGAAGCTAGTGCCGCGACACTTTGCCATGTTCCGGGGACAGAACGCCGTACATCAGTCCAGCTACCGCTGACCTGGCTATCGCGCTGTGTCTGAGCTTGAGCGCCTTTTGGTGGTGTCCACAGGAAGTCAGGGTGCTTGTTGCGATACCACTCACCACCGATGATGTCGCCATCACCATCCAGTTCCAGATCATATTCGTATTCAACGGAATGTACGGCGTCCAGAGCAGGGCTATCGCTTTCGCGCTGGCGAGGATTGGTTTCAACGATGTAGTCCACCTTCATCGAAATACCAACTACCGATTTGGTTTTAGCGCTACGGAAGCGCTTGAATTTATCATTGGTATATTCATCAATGGCGACGGTCGCGGCTTCCAGTGAGCTGGTGGCACTGCGGGTTTGCGGGTTGAAATAGGTGTATTCATAAGAATACATCGGCTGATTCCATACCTCGTAATCAAAGGTAACATCCAGCACCATGCTACGCTTAGACACACCGATCTGATTAACCGCAGCAATGTGCCATGTGCCAGGGTTAGTATCAAAACAGCGTTCTGACATGACGCGGCCTGTGTCCGGATCAGTCGCCGGATCTTTATCATTACAGCGGCCACCGATGAAGCGGGTACGCGCCGCAGCGTTTGCCCATAATAATGATGCTAATGCTTTAATATCAGCAGGGTAGAATTTAATCGGTATATTTTCAGGTGTATGCAGCGTCACCGGCTTGACCGGACGATCCAACATGTACGCAACAGGTGCCCAACCATGACAGATACCCATCCAGGTTTCCACACTGCCGTTGGCATCAAAATAACGTTTGCCTTCCGACCACATGCGTTGCGTCAGACTGCCACTTTCATCGCCGACTAAGGCATCGTATTTTTCTGCGGGTGATAGTTTGTTAATATTATGCGCGCTGCGGCTGGCCAGTATGGCAGTGGCAGGGTTGGCAATAATATAGTCTGCATTGGTTTTCCAGTTCTCTGATTCTGGAAAGTTGGGATCTGCATAACGCGCACCAAGAATACCTTTATAGATCGCCCAGTAGTCATCTGACCACGGTGTTTCAGCTAATTTTGCTGATTTTAGTCCGGCGCTTTCCATTTCATTCAGGCGTTTATAGCGTAAGGTATCTACCAGATTGGCCGGGTTATCAGTGGAGGTGGAGGCAGCGCGGGCAGTAACACGTGGTGCATCAGCCAGTTGAATTTGTCGCATGGTGTCACGCGCATCAACAAAATCGTTTTCTGCGATGTCAGCTGCTGAGAATGCGGTCACACTGTCAACAGGATTGCCATCAGCATCCATTTTTGGTGGCTGCTCATTCATGAAGCGACGGGTATCTGTTGCAAAAGCTTCTAACCGAGCGTTCAGTTTGTCATCGTGCTCATTTGGCATTGGGAGGTGCTCCTTGACGTTTTATAATTCGAATGGTTAATGTCACCTTATTGTAGTTGACTATGGAGAAAATTGTCGCCGTTTATGGATAATGAATACTGGATGAACTATGCGCTGGCGCTAGCGGAACGGGCGTCTGATGAAGGTGAGGTGCCGGTAGGCGCTGTATTGGTACGTGACGGTCTTGTTTTGGGAGAGGGCTGGAATCAGCCCATAGCACATCATGACCCTTCAGCCCATGCGGAGATTATGGCCATGCGTAACGCGGGCGCGGCGGTGGAGAATTACCGGCTGCCGGGAACGACGTTGTACGTCACGTTGGAGCCGTGTGTGATGTGTGCCGGAGCGATGTTGCATGCGCGGGTGGATAAACTGGTGTTCGGTGCGTTTGATCCTAAAACCGGCGCGGCGGGCAGTGTGTTTGATATTTTAAAAGACCCGCGTCATTACCATCAGGTAGCAGTAGAGGGGGGGATTTTACAGGCGCAATGTGCTGAACAATTACAGGCGTTTTTCCGCGAACGCAGACAAGCTAAAAAGCAGGCCGCAATAGATTCACCTTGATAGTGGGTAATGTTTGCTGTTGATTACTACCTTGGTGGGCTATAGTGCTTGGTCAACATATAACCAAGACGCAATAAGTTGATAGTTAATTATTCCAAGTGGCTATTTAAGCATTTGATTTACTTGAAATAATATGCATTAAATGGGCGAAAAATCTACCCTGTAGACTATGTGTATTATATACATTGGTACTAAAAAACATGATGTCAGATCTTCTGAAATATTTTAAGGGTAGTTTTCTCGTCACAGTGGCGGGCATTGTCGCGGCATTTTTTATAGGTGGCTGGGAAGCTGTCTTCCTTATTTCCGTACTGGCCGTATTGGAAATTTCATTATCGTTTGATAATGCTGTGGTTAATGCCACCGGGTTGAAAGATATGGATGAGGTATGGCGGCGGCGCTTTTTAACCTGGGGTATTTTGATTGCTGTTTTTGGTATGCGGATTGTTTTCCCTGTACTGATTGTCAGTATTGTTTCCGGTTTATCACCGTGGGGTGCGCTGGCACTCGCAGTTAATCAGCCGGACGCTTATGCGGCGGCGATGACCTCGGCACATGTTTCGATCATGGCCTTTGGTGGCGCTTTCCTGATGATGGTGGGTTTCAGTTTCTTTTTTGATGAAGAGAAAGAACATTGGATGCCGTCGATTGAGGGTTCCTTCTCGCACTTGGCATCTAAAATTCCTTTTGCAGCACACATTGCAACAGTGACCCTGACGTTAGCTATTGGACTGTTTGCCTTGTCGGGTGAAGAATCAAGCTCTTTCCTGATTTCAGGATTAGCGGGTATTGCCGTATTTACTGCGATCGAGAAACTCACCGAGTACATGGAAAACTATGAGCAGGCACGGGCAGCAAACAATACCGCCAAAAGTGGTGCGGCTATGTTTTTGTACCTGGAAGTGCTCGACGCTTCTTTTAGCTTCGATGGTGTTATTGGTGCATTTGCTATCACTACCGATATTTTTATTATTGCGATTGGTTTAGGTATCGGCGCAATGTTTGTGCGCTCACTGACCATATTGTTTGTCTATAAAGAAACATTGGATGAATATGTGTATTTAGAGCATGGCGCATTTTATGCCATTGTTGCCTTGGCAGTGATGATGTATTTGAAAACATTCATCCATGTACCCGAGGTAATAACCGGACTGGTAGGTGCAGGATTTATCGCTGCGGCCTTCATCCATTCCATAATGCATAAAAAGGGTAAGGCAGCCTCGCATAGCTAACCAGGAGGTCTGCTATTTCCATCGAATGATGTGGTATGTCGGGTTTTCTACCCAGTGCGAAGTTGCGTCGATACACTACTTATCTTACATTTTGAACAATTAGTAATTCATAGTCACAGGAGCTAAATATTATGGCCATTAACTTGGAAAAAGGACAACGCATCAGCCTGGAGAAGGGCGGCGAAACACTTAACCGTCTTTGTGTTGGTGTTAACTGGGGTGCTATCGAAAAGAAGGGCTTTTTTGGCGTAAAAAAAGTAGCCGTTGATCTGGATGCCAGCATTGGTATGTACGGTGAAGATAAGGCCTTGGCTGATGTCATTTACTTTGGCCAGTTAAAAAGCCGTGACGGATCAATTAGTCACAGTGGTGATGATCGCACAGGTGATATGGATGGTGATGATGGTTTAGATAATGAAATCATCACCGTTGAATTGAACCGTGTACCAGCAGAAGTGAAGCATATCGCGGTGTTATTGAATAGTTTCCAAGGTCAGGACTTTGCCAGCATTCCCTTTGCCAGTGTGCGGTTATATGAAGGCACGCCAACACGTGTTGATAATATTCTGGCAAGCTATAATATAGCTAACGATGAAAAATTCAGCGGCTCCGTCTCTATGGTTCTGGGTGTGTTATATCGCCACGGTGCCGAATGGAAGTTTAAGGCCGTTGGTGACACAACCAGTGACAAAAAGCTGGAGCAGACGTTGCAAACAACGGCTAACGACTTTCTTTAAGTAGTTGGCGCTATTGGGCGATAATATGACAACACTCATTCCAGGGCAAAATATTGTGATAGCAGCAAACGCTGCCTATCGGCTCAATATGAGTGTGCATGATTGGTCTTGGGGCGTCGTTATCACCCGCGCTAGTCGTCCGGCTGAACACTTTAAAGAGGGGGCCGGATTAGCCATAGTAGATGATCAGTTGCTGATTAATTTTCACGATATTAGTGATGATATTGAAAAGCTGATTATCTACGTTTATACCGATAGCATAACGAGTAAGCCAGCATCGCTACAGGCTGATTTGTATGAAATGTTGTCAGGCGAACTTCAAGTCAGTGTGCAGTTGTCAGATGGTCATCACACTGAAAAGGCGATCACCCTGCTTGAGATCTACCAGCACAAAACGAACTGGAAAATGCGCAGCGTGTGTCAGGGTTTTAATGATGGTTTAACCAAGCTATTAGCCCTGTACGATTCGGCTGAAGAGCGTGTGTCACCGGATGTTATTGAGCAGGTTGCACAGGCTGGTGTGATACATGAAGCCAATGATGCGAGTGTCACCATGCGCTGGCAGGCTGCGAAAAATGAAGCGTTTAAGCCTGAGCAGTTATACGTAGGCGAGGATTTTCACCCGATACCTGATTTCCGTATCGGTTGTTTCTACCAGCTACGTAATGGTCAGGCGGGTATCGTTCATAGTTTTGACAACGAGCATACCGGTTCATTTAATGGCGTGCCTTATGTTCAGGCATCAAGGGCAGCCGACAAGTATTTTGAGCAACTGCAAATCAACCTGCGTTATCAGCATAAATTGCATCGGTATTTAGTTTTTGCTTTTATGGTTGAAGGTAACAGCGACTGGAAAGCACACAATGTTCAGGTAGATTTCCAGATCGCAGGACTGCAGTCTCAGGTTTTGACGCCCGATTCGTTGATGGTAAGGCCATTTTATGCTGTAGCGATGGTTGTGTTTGAAAAAAATAACGCAATATTAACACCACTGAACGAGTACTTTGATAATCTACAAATGGTCGACCAAGCTTATGGCTGGGGTTTGTCCTGGTGCTCACCAGATTAACTTAACACAAGGATGGAACAATGAGTTTTAGTGATTTTATGTCAGGCCTTAAGCAAAAGTCCGGTGAATTAAAAGCCGAAATACTGAAGTTTAAGAATAAAAAGTTTTTACACGCAGCGACAGCCGGTGCAGCCTTAATCGCTATGGCTGATGGCACGCTGGATTCCGAAGAAAAGAAGAAAATGCTCAAGTTCATTGAGAGCAATGACGCGCTGTCTGTTTTTAAGACGCAGGAAGTCATTGGTGCTTTCAAAGACTATATTGAAAACTTTGAGTTTGATCAGGACATCGGTGAGTCAAAAGCTTACGGAGCTTTGAATGCACTGCGAGGCAATGAAGTTGAATGCCGCACGGTTATGCGCCTGATTTTATCCATTGCAGCCGCAGACGGTGTTTTTGATGACAGCGAAAAAGCGGTTGCTAAGAAAATTGCGATTGAGTTGGATCTGAATCCGGCTGATTTTGAACTTTGAAAGTCACATAATACGACATCAACTAACACGACAAGGAGAACGCAGATGAGTGTTTCATTACAAAAAGGTGGCAACGTATCACTGGAGAAAGTGGCTCCGGGTATGACTAAATGCCAAATTGGCTTAGGCTGGGATACCCGCGCAACAGACGGTGAAGATTTCGATCTGGATGCCTCTTGTTTTATGGTGGGTGCTGATGGACAAGTACGTAGCGATACTGACTTTATTTTCTATAACCAACTGAAATCAGCGTGTGGCTCAGTAGAGCACATGGGTGATAACCTGACCGGTGAAGGTGATGGTGATGATGAAGTGGTTAAAGTTGATTTAAGTGCTGTACCTGCTGACGTAGCCCGGATTATTCTGGGTGTTACCATCCACAGTGGCGAAGCCAGAAACCAGAACTTCGGTCAGGTATCCAATGCGTTCATGCGTATTGTGAACCAGGACAACGATGCGGAAGTGGCACGTTATGACCTGTCAGAAGATTACTCTACTGAAAGAGCATTAGTATTTGGTGAAATTTATCGCCATAATAATGACTGGAAATTCAAGGCTGTTGGACAAGGCTTTGAAGGTGGATTAAGCCCGATGGCGAAGCAGTATGGCGTTAGCGTCGGTTAAACACCACTGATACCTCCACTTCATAAACAAGGGCGGAGTTTTATCCGCCCTTGTTTAATTATAGCTGATGCATGCCTGATAAATACCAAATAAAGTTGCAAACCGGAACGCTGGACATTGTCGTTACGGAATCACAACAACCCCTTCATAAGCTGCTGACTTTTGGTTCGCGAGAAAACCCAAAGCGTCGCTACCTGTTTATTTCCAAAGTACTCGGAAAATACGTTCCTTGCCGACCTGCTACGATGCGCAAGTCTTATCAGCAGTTGGCTGCCGAAGTGACCGCCACCGGCTTGTCGGGTAAAGTGTGGGTATTGGGTGTGGCGGAGACAGCTACCGCACTCGGTGCTGGTGTTGCACAGGAAGTGCAGGCTAACGACATGCATAATGTTATCTATAGCCACACCACCCGCTACCAATTACCCCATGCTATTGATTTCTCGATCAAAGAGGCACATAGCCATGCGCCATCTCACCTTGTTTATGCTTTAGACACTTCATTAAAAAGTGCTGATGTAGAGACGGTGGTGATTGTTGATGATGAAATCAGTACCGGGAAAACACTGAATCAGTTAACGCATAAGTTACGCCAGCAATTACCTCAGCTCAAAAAAGTCGTATGGGCTTGCTTGGTCAATTGGCTATCGCCTGAGGAGCAACAAGATTTCCGACGTGATCACTCCGGTATTGATTTAACATTTTGTGATTTATTAAACGGCAGTTTTACCTTTGATGTGAACGATCAGTTAGCCGTCGACCTGCCTGCTAAAACGGCCACGGCTATTTGCTCATTGCCAATCCTTAGTGACAGCGCCCGTACCGGTTACCAGGTCACGAAAACACCACCGAATTTTCAATTTGCCGATGCGGATCAACAACCATTGACGCTGGATACCCTCGACTGCACTAAACAGTATACCGTGATTGGCACGGGAGAATTTATGCACCTGCCTTTCCTATTTGCAGAACAAATGGAATCACAGGGCTTTGATGTCACCGTGCAATCAACCGGTCGCTCTCCCGTACTCGAAGGCTGTGGTATTGAGCGTAAAGAGTCTTTCTTTGATCACGCTCATAATGGCATGTTCTACCTTTATAATCGCAGTGAGGACAGACACCCGATCATGCTGTATGAAACAGCAGAGCAGTATTCCAACTGCCAATTACGACCCCAAATCAATGCCACTGCGGGCATTTTGTTATAACCCACAAAGGACTGGCACAACATGCCGATTGTTTTATTTTCTGATATTGATGACACCTTGATTCAAACTAAAGCCAAATGCCCCGAAGGTGCTGCGCTGGAAGTCGGCGGCTTCGATAAGCTGGGCGAGCCGCTGTCTTATATTACCGAGCAGCAGCGTAAGCTCATCACACAGTTTGAGCGGCATGAGTTCATTCCCGTTACCGGTAGAAATAAAAGCGCGTTAGATCGGGTGGCTATTCCTTTTAATAGTTTTAAAGTTGTTGATCATGGTGCGATTGTGCTGAATGCTAATGATGAGTTAGTGGCTGACTGGGTTGCTGCTATTGATGAGCTGAGTCAGGTTTGGCAGCCGATACTTGAACAGTTTAATGCGGCGATTAATGACTACATCAAAGCACATGAGCTTTCATTGCGTTGCCATATTATTTCAGATTTTGATTTCCCTTGTTATATCTCAATAAAAGGTGAGCCTGAGCACCTGGTGCGGCTCAAGTCATTTGCAGAAGATTTTTGCAGTTTGGGTGACAATGCCCGTGAGCACGTTAATGGCCATAATATGGCACTGTTGCCACCGTATGCCTGCAAGAAAAAAGCTGTCGAGTTCTTGCAGCAACATTATTTAGCGTTGGAACCTGGCACGCTGTTTATTGCCGCAGGAGATAGCAGTTCTGATTTGCCCTATATGAATGAGTGTCACTTCTCGATTATCCCCGGCACTAGTCAGATTACGCAAGACAAGCTGATATGAGTCATTCGCCGGATGAAGTTTTGCCGCTAGGTTTTATTACGGGTAGTTACGATCAAGCTGACTGTCGGTTTTTGCTGCAGCCGATTGATGTGCCGATGTTGAGTGTTGAAGAAAAAGAGCGCCAACTGCAATCTGGTCAGCAACATTACTCAGAAATGATTTCACTGGAATCAGCCCCCAGCCAGCGCTACCTGACGATTTTTCATAGCCTGGTTGATAAATACCAGGAACGCTTAGCGCAGGAAATGGCTAATTTAGCCCATCAGGTTTATGCGCTGCGGGGTTCCAAAATCACGGTTATCTCATTGGCGCGTGCAGGCACACCGGTAGGGGTGTTATTAACCCGCGCCCTACGGTATTACTATGCGGTAGAAGTCGATCATTACTCGGTGTCCATTGTCAGAGATCGTGGTATTGATGAGCAGGCGCTGGCCTATATTGAACAAGCCGGGCACTTAGCCGACAGCATTATTTTTGTGGATGGCTGGACGGCTAAAGGTGTTATCACCCAGGAATTAAAAGCAGCGATTGCGCAGTGGAATCAGCAGCATGTGAGCTATCAGATACCGGATGATTTATGTGTTATCTCAGACATCGGAGGCACCGCTGATATTGTTGCCACTACTGAGGACTACGCCATTCCTTCCGGTATTCTCAACAGTACCGTCTCTGGCCTGATTTCACGGTCATTGTTATTGGATGAATACACCGGTTTTCACCAGTGCGTGCTGTATTCTGATTTGGCGGAGCATGATTTAAGTAACTGGTTTGTTGACCAGATCAGTAGTTTATTCCCTGGTTATTCGCCAAAAACTGACTTAGTAGCTCCTGCGGAAAGTGCTCAACAACGGCGCAGCAGCATGCTGAATTACGTTGAGGCACTGATGACGCAATACGGTGTTGCGGATATTAACCGCGTTAAACCTGGCATAGCAGAAGCGACGCGGGTGATGTTGCGCCGAATTCCACGTGTACTATTAGTTCGTGATATTCACAGTGATAACGTGGCGCATTTATTAGTGCTGGCGAAAGAGAAAAATATTAATGTCGTAGAGGATGCGGCAATGCCATTTAATGCAGTGGCGTTAATTGCGGATGCTAAATTGTAAGCTTGTGTATCGCACCATTCTGGCCTAACCTCTTGAAATGGGTGCAAATCTAACTCCGGCTACAATATTCTACCGTTTTGCGGTTCTGGCGGTAATGTCTTGTGTAATAGGAACAATAGTTTCTCTGGCTGCAATCGCCTTTGTGGAATGCGTGGTCTGGCTAAACGATATGCTGCCGATTTCCCCCCATACCCGCATTCAGGTACAAAACCCGCTCTTACTTACTCTTGCCACGATTCTGATACCAGCCGGTGGCGGTTTATTGGTAGGTTGGTTACTACAACGCTGGTCAACAGAAAAACGTCCACTCGGCCCACCCGACAGTATCCGCGCAGTCCAGTTACGCAGTGAATTACCCGACGCTCGCTCAGGTTTAGTCTCAACACTGGCCGCTGCGGTGTCCTTAGGTTGCGGCGCATCAGTGGGACAATACGGCCCAATGGTGTATCTGGGGTCTTTGTGTGGTGGTTTGGTAGCAAAGCTGAAGCTGCAAATTCCCAATCTTCAATCGATTGCCATTGCCAGCGGTGTGGCAGCAGCTATTTCAACAGCGTTCAATGCGCCGATTGCCGGTCTGATTTTTGCGCATGAAGTGATTCTGCGGCATTACTCCCTACAGGCTTTTGCACCCACTACCGTGGCAGCGGCTACCGGTTATGTAGTGGCGAATGTGATTTTCGAGCGGCCCGCGTTATTTTTGGTAGAGTTTTCCGGCGTTGAGTTCAGCTATGAGTTCGGTTTGTTTGCGCTGCTGGGGGTGGCGTGTGCTGTGTTGGCGACGGGATTTATGCGCCTGACATTATCGATGGCCAAGGTGAGCGCAAAGTTACCGGTTTCTGCACTGTATCGTCCGGTTATCGCAGGCTTATTAGTGGGCTTGGTAGCATTAGGTTTGCCGGATATATTAGGAACAGGCAACGAATTATTGCGCTTTGCCACCATCGAAGGGGCATTCACTAATTCGGAATTGGCATTACTGGTATTTTCTAAAATTGCGCTGACTGCGGTTTGTATTGGTTTTGGTTTTGCGGGCGGTGTTTTCAGCCCGGTATTGCTGATTGGCATCCTGTTTGGTGCTTTATTCTGGTCGATGTTGGAAATGGCTGGTGTAGCTAACTCGGGCGTCGTTGTTTATGCCATTTGCGGCATGATGGCACTGAGTAGTCCGGTCATGGGTGCGCCAC
>CALHAO010000292.1 GCA_937931765.1 uncultured Thiotrichaceae bacterium | reverse complement strand
GATTCATTTCACTTCTATTCCCCGACTTCCCCTGCTTCGCCCTCCTCAAAGCGTGTAATGTTTTAGGGCAAGTACATTGCGTACTTCACCCGATCGTCGCTCCGTGCCATACACTTGTTTGATGAACAAAAAGTGTGGTGCTTGCGTTATTACAAAAAACCAATAAATCGAGAGAATTCCATGTCAGAACAACCATTATCGGCTGTATCAGTATGTGTTGGGATGTCCATGCTGTCTGCGCTATTGCTGATTGCACCTGCTGTATTTGCTGCTGAGGAAACTGAGCCGCCAATAACCGGGCAACAAGAACAGGCGGAGCGTTCATTCAGTGTGCCCGCCAGTGTGATCAGTTTGCAGGAATCAATGGTCAGTGCCGAAATCGCTGCCAATATTGAGCACATTGCTTTTGATGTCGGCGATAAGGTCAATAAAGGTGACGAGTTGGCGCGGTTAGATTGCCGTGAGTTCACCATTCGGCAAGAACAGGCGCAGGCTGATGTGAATTCACTGAAGGCAGGTATATTGGGTATTAAGGCCAGGGTGGAAGCTGCCAAAAATGATCTGGCCGCCAGCCAGAACACCATCCATTTATTAGCGGCTCAGACTAAAGTGGCACAGTCCAATGTCGTGGCCTCCACTGCTGATTTTGGTCGAGTGAAGGCACAAAGTCAGGCTGATCAGGCGAAATGTCATCTGGCTAATCTGGATTTGCAGCGTGCTCGTGAGTTGCGCAAAAAACAGGTTATTTCCCAGCAGAATCTGGACTCAGCAGTAACGCAGTTTAAAGCGGCACAGGCCGAGTGCAGTGCTATCAAACCAGAATTGGACAGTGTGCAGGCCAAAACCCGTTCTATGCAGGCTGGAGTGGAAGCCGCCAAAGTAGCAGTCCAGGTACAGCAGGCGAAAGCACGCATGGCACACAGTCAGGTGAAGGTGGCTGAGGCGAGCCTTCCGGCGCTGAATGCACAAATTGCAGCGGCGAATGCCAGACTGAAAACTGAACAATTAATGGTGTCGCGCTGTAGTTTGAAAGCGCCTTTTTCTGGTGAAATTGTGCAGCGTATTGTGCAGTTGGGGCAGCGCATTGGTATTGGTGAATCAGCCTTCCAGATTGTTGCCACGGGTGCTAAGGAAGTGACTGCTTCACTGTCGGATACAGAATTAGCTCAACTGAAAGAAGGCGGTGATATTTATTTCCAGACACCGGATAAGCGTTATGCGGTGAAATACCGTGCGGCAGTAGCGGTGGTGACCGGTGAGGCGCGAACTAGAGAAGTACGCTTTCAGTTTGATGAGAAAAATGATTTGGCAATTGGTAGCAGTGGTCGAGTGATCCGGGAGTTGGGTGATGAGTAAATTGATGATCAAGAGTGTGATGGCATTCGTTACGATGTTTTGTCTTTGCTTTGGTTTAGTGTCGAGTGTATCGGCAGCAGAACATCCGCTGATGAAAAAAGAGGCCGGAGCAATGAGCAGCACAATGGATGTCACCAAACCGGCTGAAAGCAAGTTACAACGAGCCTTAACCGGTTCCGAATCGCTCATTGAGGCGCAAAAGGCGACACCAGAAGAACACGCAGATAAGCATGCTGATCCGAATTATATCTGCCCGATGCACCCACAAGTTCAGCAAGGTGAGCCGGGTGGCTGTCCGATTTGTGGTATGGATCTGGTGTTGAAGGAAGCGGGCGCTGCAATGGGTGATGGTTTACCGGTGGTGAGTGTGTCGGCTAGTACTGCGCAAAGTATGGGCGTGCGTATTGGTAAGGTGAGAAAGCGCAATTTGGCTCGCTCGATTAAGACCGTGGGTTATGTGCGTTATGACGAGGACAAGTTACATCATTTACATGCGAACGCGGCGGGGTGGGTAAAGAATTCTAAAGTCCGTGCTTTGGGTGAAAAGGTTGAGGCGAGCCAGCGGTTGGCTAGTTATTATTCTCCGCAGATTTACACGGCACAGGAAGATTACCTGACCGCGTTGCGGGCATCCGGAGAACGTCAGCGTCAGACCGATGTGTTGACCCGGCTTCGGGTGATGGAGATTCCGGATAATATCATTCGCTCATTAGAGCAAGACGCTAAAATCACACCTTATATTCCGGTGGTTGCGCCAATTTCTGGTGTGGTTACCAAGATTGGTGCTCAGGATGGTACCTATGTTTCACCTTCCGATGTGATGTATTCCATCGCTGATTTATCGACGGTGTGGGTCATTGTGGATGTGTTTCCTGAACAGATGAGTTGGGTAAAAAAGGGTGCGCGGGCGAGTATGACTATTGATGCGTTGCCGGAGCAGAAATGGAGCGGACGGGTGGATTATGTTTACCCTGAATTGAATGCGAAAACCCGCACCGCTCAGGTACGGTTGATCTTTAAAAATGAAGATAACCTGCTAAAACCCAATATGTTCGCTAATGTCAAAATCACCAATCGCCCAGCTACGGGTATTCTTGCGATTCCACGTGAGGCGCTGATTCCTACTGGTGATGGTTATCGAGTGGTTAAGGTCACTGAAGAAAACCATTACAAACCGGTTGAGGTTACGGTGGGTATTCGCACAGAAAAGACAGTGCAGATTTTGGAAGGGTTGGAAAAAGATGATGAGGTGGTCTTGTCAGGGCAGTTTCTGATTGATTCGGAAAGCAATCTGCAAGCCAGCTTTCAACGCATGAGTAACTAAGCATGTTACGCGAACTGATTGCGTTTTCCATCCGCCAGCGTTTTCTAGTGTTGATGCTATCCTTTGTGCTGACGGTGTGGGGTTTAATTTCCCTGAAGAATACACCGCTGGATGCGATTCCGGATTTGTCGGATGTACAGGTCATTATTAAGACCAATTATCCGGGGCAGGCACCGCAGGTGGTCGAGGATCAGGTGACTTATCC
>CALHAO010000291.1 GCA_937931765.1 uncultured Thiotrichaceae bacterium | reverse complement strand
TCTGTTGTGCGATCATTTGTTGTTACTGCACCCCGAGCAATCCGTCCGGCTTAAAAACAAACAGCCCGGGTTGCCCGCTGGCTGTCTGATCGAACGCCTCAACACAGAAGCACTGGTGGCGACCGTGAGGGATGTCGTGGCATCAGACGATTCTGAAGCTGCCCTGGAATCCTTCACAAATGCTTTAAAAGACGTACTACCCACAAGAGAGTCGGCTAAACATATGGCAGGGCGTGATCTTGGTCAGCAGGAACCGACTGCTTCGTTGGTGTACCATGCCCAGAAAACGGAGCGATCAAAAGGCCACTTTGTCAAAAGTTAAAAACTGCAGCATCGAGTATAAGCAAAACGACTGTCCTGCTTCAGGTTACCGACTTCATCATGGATCGGGGTTTCGTTCTGTCGACCTACGATGCTTTGCAACAAATTACTGGCGGGTATTTACTTTCCTACAACAGCGTTTGCTCAACACTGCCCTTGATAACACTCACAGCTGAGGTGGTTAGTTATTTGCTGACTGCCGGAGCGAATGCGGAACACCGTAATTCGGATGGCTTTGGGCCACGCGAACTGGCTATTAATGCTCAGCACATTCAGATAGCACAGATGTTCTGAGTGATTTTACTTTAAGCGGGTAGAGTGGGTCGCCGATCTGACTACCCGTCTAAGTTTCATGAACCGTTAGAAGAGTCGGCAGCCAATGATGTTAAAATACAATTGGCGGTCGCTTCATTACAAGCCGTTGCCACCTGATACAATGTTGCCATACGCATCAGTGCTTTGACATCCACATCATGCGGTAAAGCAGACAGCACATCAGTGAAGAAAATCAGCACATCAATATTCTTCTCCGCAATCATAGCTCCCAGTTGTTGATCACCGCCTAATGGCCCACTCAGCAAACAGGTAATTTTTAAGCCGGTTGCTTTGGTAATTCTTGTGCCTGTCGTACCTGTACCCCATAAATGATGCTGGGCTAATTGGTCTTTATGTTGTGTACACCATGCGACCATCTCATCTTTCATAGAATCGTGTGCTACCAATGCTATATTTTTCCCCAAAACTATTACCCCATTTTCCTGATCAAATTTAATAAGCACGCAACAGCTACGCGCTTCATGTGCGCCTTAAGTTTATCATATCGATGTGTACTTCAGTCACCAGGCAAAGAAGGTACAACCAGACACATAGGTATTCGGTCAATCAGGATGCGGGTGCTGCCATCTTCCGGCATTTCTTCATGCCAGAGGCTTTGTTTTGCTATAGACCAGCTTCACATTGGAAATAATGTTCCGCTGATTCACTCATGCTAGACTAATACCTCAGTCCAGAAGCAGACATTCACATAAATATGACAGCCCGAAAACAGCTCCCCATTGGCATCCAGACTTTCAGCAAAATTCGTGAAAACGATTATTACTACATTGATAAAACAGGGTTAGCACTGGAATTAATCAACGGTGGTACACACTACTTCCTTTCACGCCCACGTCGGTTTGGTAAGAGCCTGTTTCTGGATACGCTGAAAGAGCTGTTTGAAGGCAATGAACCTTTGTTTGATGGGTTAATAGCACACCAACAATGGGACTGGTCAGTTCGATATCCTGTATTGCGGATTAGCTTCGGAATCGGAAATTTCACCACGCCGGAATACTTAGCAAAAAACCTGGCCGCACAGCTGGATAATCTGGAAGCACTGTTTGATTTCAGTTCAGAGTACACCACCTGCCCCGAGCGCTTTCAGGCGCTGATCCAACACGCCCATAAAGTCACGGGGCAAACCGTCGTCATTCTCATCGATGAATATGACAAGCCCATTCTCGATGCACTTGAATACCCCGAAGTCGCCAAAAAGAACCGTGATTTCCTGCGCGGATTTTACGGTACGATTAAAGATTATGACACGCACATAAAATTCAGCTTTCTGACCGGAGTGAGCAAATTTTCTAAGGTTAGTTTATTTTCAGGTCTAAATAATTTGTATGACATCACGCTTGATGAGTGTTATTCAAGCCTGTGTGGCTATACAGATCATGACATTGATACGGTGTTTGCTGTGGAATTACCCGGACTTGACCGGGAGGAAATCCGCGATTGGTACAACGGCTATAACTGGCTGGGCGAAGGGGTTTATAATCCGTTTGATATTCTGCAATTGTTTAAACGCCGTGAATTCAAGAATTACTGGTTTGAAAGCGGCACACCGGCATTTCTGATCAACATCCTTACCCGCCGCCATGTGCTGACACCACAGTTAAATCAACTCAGCAGTGATGATGAACTGCTATCCAGTTTTGATATCGACAACATGCCGATTGAGGCGCTGATGTTCCAAACCGGTTACCTGACGATAAAGAAACGGGAGAATCTGGAGGGGAATTACTTTTATACCCTGGGCTATCCTAACCGTGAGGTCTACCAGAGTCTGAATAATAGCTTGTTGAAGTATCTGGTACAGGATGGCGGCTTACAGGTCAGGCAGCGTCTGGAGTTACGCAGACTGTTACTGGCTAATAACTTTGATGGCCTGAAAACCTTATTCCATAGCTTCTTCGCCAGCATTCCGCATCATTGGTATACCAATAACGACATTCAGCATTTTGAAGGCTTTTATGCCAGTGTGTTTTATTCTTATTTTGCCGCACTGGGGCTGGATGTGATTGTTGAGGACTGTACGAATCACGGACGGCTGGATATGACGCTGAAATTCAATAGGCATGTGTATTTGTTTGAGTTTAAGGTGGTTGAGATGGTGCCGGAGGGAAATGCTTTGCAGCAGCTGAAGGATAAGGCTTATGCGGAGAAATACCGGCATCTGGGACAGCCGGTATTTTTGGTGGGGGTTGAGTTTAGTAAGGTGGGGCGGAATTTAGTTGGGTTTGAGGTGGAGCGCTATGAGACATGATTTATAGCCTCCAAACTAACGTGTCCACCTTACCTACAAGCAGTTGGAACGTCTTTTCCACTACCTCCAATACATTGCCAGGTTATTTTTTTATTAAAGTGACTTGGCACTAGCATAATTACTTGACCATGCTTTTTGACTTTTAAAAAAATTTCCCCTTTATCGAAAACCTTAAGAAAAGAAATGACCTCACCATCTCTGATTTTTTTTATTGATATTAAGTTATCTGGAAGCACATCAATATGTCCTGATAACAAAAGATCTTCCACCTCTTTTTTTAATGGAATTAAAAGACTTAATGCAGAAGCAGAAGAAATCTGTTTATCAGCATTATTAAAGATGGATTTATAAGTAAAAATAACCAATATTCCGACCAACATCCCCAAAATAAAAAATGGAATATTTTTCATGGGAATTTACTCCAGGTAAAATGGCACTGTGTCAGGAGTTGCTTCATCAATAGTAGAAAATTCCTCGTATAAAGGATCAACTTTTATGACAGGGTCATTTGGGTTTGATGATACAAGTTCCCCCCAATAGTGGCCAGGTTTTGTTGCCATTCTTAGTTCCCAGTTATCATCTAGTGCTTTAGTGAGTCTATTAATATCATTAAGAATACGTTCAGACTGATCATAACATCTTTCAAAATCACTCCAAGGATTATAATACGCATTAGCATTATTCCATAGCATATTAACAATACTACTTCCAGGGCTTCTACGCCCTTGTTCATTCAGTTTTTTTATGCTCCGGTGAAATTCATTTCTGATTTTCCCAACATCGTATATACTCAACCCGGTCATATCAAGAAACCTCAATGGGTTACTATCTACATACCCAAACGTATTCAACCCACCCGCCAACCCAATCGGATCACTGGCAATATACCGCCCGGTCGCCGGATTATAATACCGGTGCCAGTTATAATGCAGCCCCGTTTCCTCATCCTCATACTGCCCCAGAAAACGCAACGGATTATCCAGCGCCTCTATCGTAGCATAGGTCTGCCCAAAGGCATCATGCTCACCCCGCCAGACGATAGTCTGATCTTTATCGGTGATCGTATGGATAGTCGCCAGCTGATCAGTATGAAGTTGATACAGTGAAGCCGGTGTGGATTCAGCCCCTGCCTCTACCACTTTGATCACCACCCGGTCTTTTTTACCCGTCTTACCTATCCGGCCAATGAGGAGACGGGTACTGCCATCCGTTAACACTTCCTCATGACGAAACAGCAAACGGGCTTTGTTGGGTTTATAGACCAGTTTCACATTGGGAACGATGACTTCACGGCTACCATCCGGATGTCTGATCACCACTTTACCTTGATCAGGTTTAACGGTGACTTTTAACTTGTTGCCTTACCGGTCAGACAAGACAAAGCGATCCTGATCAACCTTAAACACAGGGCAGGCT
>CALHAO010000290.1 GCA_937931765.1 uncultured Thiotrichaceae bacterium | reverse complement strand
ATCGATTGTCTTATCCGCACCCATACTTGCTCTGCTTGCCTTCCCACTCAGCTATACCGCTCCCAGACAAGGCCGTTTCAGTAAAATTGCGGTAGCCATTCTTATTTATGGTCTGTATGCCAATGTGCTGGCGACGATGCGGGGCATGATCGAACGACAGGAAATCCCTGGCTGGCTGGGTATGTGGTGGGTGCACCTGGCCGTTATTGGTCTTTCATTTTGGTTATTACGCAAATACTACGGTAAGCCCTCATGAAACTGCTGGAACGCTATCTATGGAAAAATATTCTGCTCAGTGTTTTAGTCACGTGGTTATCGCTGACGCTGCTGTTTGGCCTGTTTGATTTCTTATCAGAGCTAGGCGACACAAAACAAGGCACCCGCTACGGCACCTTTCAGGCACTGCTGTACATTGTTTATACCTTTCCGCGCACGCTTTACACTAACTTCCCCTATGCCGTGTTAATTGGCAGTTTGATGGGATTAGGCAATCTGGCTTCGGGCAGTGAAATTACCGCCATGCGGGCAGCAGGCTACTCCATTCGTAACATTGTCGTCACTACCTTAAAGCTCGGTTTTGTACTGGCGCTAATGGCTTTTGCACTGGGTGAATGGGTTGCGCCTAAAAGTGAAGCTTACGCGCAAAACTTCAAAGTGCGCATGTTACAAAAACAAGTGGCTGTCTCCGCAGAAGGAACATGGTTGAAAAATGGCAATCAATACCTAACCATCGAAAAAATTTGGTCAGAGAAAAAAATTGATGGTATTTCAATTTATGAAGTTGACCTTGAACAAGGTGGGTTCAGCCGCATTCTGAAAGCAGAATCAGCCACCAATCAGGGCGATGGCTGGCAACTAAATAACGTGACTGAACGTCTTTTGGGCACGGACAAAGTGGAAGTCAAACAGCACACACAGCTTGAAGCGGGTGATTTACTACCAGAAAACATGCTGGCGTTAGCTCAGGTTAATCCGGAACAACTGACAGCACTGGAACTGGCGCGATTTATTGAACATCAGAGTGAAAATTCACTCAGTACCGAACGTTTTGAGCTGGAATACTGGAAACACTTTACTACACCACTGTCCACGCTGGTGATGCTAATCCTTGCCGCACCTTTAGTTTTTGGCTTTCAGCGTAACGCCGGAGCCGGTCAACGAATATTTATTGGCATATTGATCGGCATTGCCTATCTGTTACTGGATAAAATTATCAGCCGTACCGGCCTGGTATATGGACTGTCACCCCTCTTGTCTGCGGGCCTGCCATTGGTATTGTTTAGTCTGGCCGGGTTGTTTATGCTGAATAGGATTCGTTGACACGGCCAACCCCGCCATTATGGAGCATGCACTGATGTATATTGATTACCTCGACAGCCCGATAGGTTTAGTCGAAATAGAAGCTTCAGAGCAAGGCGTCAGCCATGTTAATTTTTTTGATACTAAAAATCATGCGGTGAACAACAGCTCGCACACTGATCATTGCAAGCAGCAACTGGAAGAATATTTCGCCGGTATACGACGGGAATTTGATCTGACACTGGATCAGCAGGGCACAGATTTTCAACGCAGCGTCTGGGGGAAACTATTGGAAATACCTTATGGGGTGCAGAAAGCTTATCGTGATATTGCGGAGGCGCTGAATAACCCGAAAGCCGTTCGGGCAGTGGGTGCTGCGAATGGCCGCAACCCGATTTCAATCATTGTGCCATGCCACCGGGTGATTGGTAGCAATGGCACGTTGACCGGCTATGGAGGTGGGCTGGAACGTAAAGCCTGGCTATTACGGCATGAAGGCATTACCTTACTTTAGCCTAAGACCCACAGATCAGAGCTGCTAAAAGACTATCACTGGATTCCGGCTAATTCTTTTTCAAGAATAGCCATCTCTTTGTTGATAATTTCTTTCTGGCGATAAGCAAGATCCAGCGCTTTGACACCACCTTTGCCCTTACCTGATTTTATCGCATTGATTTGCTTTTCAATCGCCTCTAACTCAGCCTCTTTACTTTGGATTTCCTGTTTCTTAGCATAACGCTGCTTACCCTGTTTATACCCATCAGAAAACGCTAATTTCAGCCCCGGTTTCTTACAAATACCACCAATAGATTTATTATTTTCGCCCGCCTCAACACCATTGCTATAGGTGCAATAAGACTTTTCACCTTCATTATAGCCCTGCATGTACTGAGCCTGATTCGGCTTGACGCCTGTTTTGGCACAGGATTTTGCATGGTCACCTAACAATACCGAGTCACCATTAGCACCGTCGTTGAAGCCAACATCTTTCCAATTAGCGACTTTACATTCTTCTTTACTCATGGTTGCACAACCACTCAGTAACACTGAAGCTATAATCAAAGGAAGTATTTTCATTCTAAAACCTCTTGTTCAAATCAAAAAAACACAATGATTAAAGTACATATAAAAGCCAATCAGACACTGCTGACAATTTCTTTATGAAACCCCAGATATACTCTCACCACCTCGCGTAACAGAGGAGCCTAACAAAAAATGAGCACAAATCAAACAAAGCGATAGCTTTATAAGCCACTCTTCTTCAAAAGCGCTATAAACAAAAAAGCACGGCATCAATCGATAACCGTGCTTTCTATCAAGAAATGCATTCAACCAGCTAGCTTTCAGCAGCAGCCTCACGCTTATCCTTGAAATTAATCTTATCCCGCAGGAACCACAATAAGATCAACGAAGGTATAACCATCAATGCCGTGATAATAAAGAACAAGCCCCAGTCTCCGCCTAAAGCATCAACCATCGCTCCGGATGAAGAAGCCAGCAGTGTGCGACCCAACGTACCAATAGACGCCAGAAGCGCGTACTGGGTGGCTGTATAAGTCCGGTCAACCAAACGTGAGATAAAAGCCACAAAAGCCACTGTGGCAAAGGCCGCCGCCACATCATCCATCACCACAGCCAGTGCGAACATCGCTTCAGATTTACCCGTCCACGCCAGCACACTAAACATGACATTGGTCGCAGCCATCGCCACGCCCGCTAAAAACAGTGCCCTTAACGAACCGGCGCGCATGGCAAACCAACCACCGATCAAAGTAAACACTACCGTGGTTACCCAGCCTAATCCTTTTGAGTACAGCGCAATATCTGACTTACTGAAACCTATCTCTTTATAAAATACAATCGACATTTTACCCATAAATGCCTCACCAATTTTAAACAGGAAGATAAAGGATAAAATAGCGATACCAATCGACACGCCATTCTTTCTAAAGAAACTAGTCATTGGACTCAGGATAGTACTGGCAAACCAACTGGCTGCAGCGGGAAGCCCAACACCTGTACCTAGTTTTTGCTGATCTTCCAACTGGCGTTTCCGACGCATTTCAGAGGAAACTTCAGGAATCATCAATAACGCAATATTAAACAGCACGACCAGCCCGCACATAAATATGAAGGCCAACTGCCAGTAATTATCATGGCCCTGCTTCTGGAGATAGTCAGCAACATACAAAGCGATCATGCCACCCAGCTTATAACCACTCCACCAACCAGCTACCGCAACAGCCGCCCCCGCCGCCATTGCCGCCGATTCATGCTCCCCCACCTGTTCAATCCGTAACGCATCAATGGTTATATCCTGCGTTGCAGAAGAAATCGCAATAATAAGGCCAACAAAGATGACCACACCCAGATTATCAACCGGATTAACAACACTCCAGGCGACCAGCGAAAGCAGAATGAGCACCTGCATGCTCAGTATCCATGATTTTCGATGCCCTATTTTATCGGTCAATACCGGGATGCGTATCCGGTCAACCAAGGGTGCCCACATCCAGTTGACAGCATAGACGCCAAAAATAAGGCCTGCCCAACCAATGGTACTACGACTCAAACCTTCTTCTTTCAACCACAAAGAAAGTGCTGTCGCAATTAGCACCCAAGGGAAACCACTAATGATTCCCAGCATTAAAATACGGAACATTCTCCGGTCTAAATAAACCGAAAAACCAGTGTTATTCTCTGCTGCGCTTTCACTCATGATGTAGGTATCTCATAGTTATAGTCAATAATCAGCGGCGCATGATCAGAAAATCGCTCATCCTTATACACATGCGTAGATTTCACCGTACCCTTCAACGCAGGTGTCAGTACATGATAATCAATTCGCCACCCCGTATTATTTGCCCAAGCCTGGCCACGATTAGACCACCAGGTATATTCATGCTCAGGCTGCTCGATTTCACGGAAAGCGTCCACGAACCCCAGCTCATCAAATAATTTATCCAGCCATGCTCGCTCTTCCGGCAGGCAACCCGAACGTTTCTGGTTACCTTTCCAGTTGCGAATGTCCGCTTCCTTATGCACCGTATTCCAATCGCCACAAATCACTGCATCGCGACCATCAGCCTTCAGCTGCTCCATCACATTTTCAAAGTGATACATACACCGATACTTCACTTCCTGGCGCTCTTCTTTCGCAGAACCAGAAGGAATATATAAAGAAGCCACACTCAGCTTGCCAAACCGCGCTTCCAGATAACGCCCTTCCGAGTCAAACTCCTCATTACCCATCCCGACAATGACCTCGTCCGGCTTCTGCCGACAATATAGCGCCACGCCACTATAGCCCTTTTTTTGAGCATCATGATAGTAGCAGTGGAAGCCCTCAGGAAAAAACAAATCACGGTTTTCTTCCAACTGGTGAATCTGTGCCTTGGTTTCCTGAATACAGACCACATCGGCATCCTGCGTTTTCAGCCAATCGAAAAAACCTTTGCGTGCCGCAGCACGAATACCGTTGGTATTAGCCGTGATAATTCTCATGCTGACTGTTCCGGCTTATTTGCACCGAAACCAACTACCAATGCCTCAACCAGTGCTTTCTGAGCATGTAAACGATTTTCAGCCTCATCCCACACCACACTTTGTGGCCCGTCAATCACATCGGCTGACACTTCCATGCCCCGATAAGCAGGCAGGCAGTGCATAAACAAAGCATCTTTATCTGCCAGCTGCATCATGTCTTCAGTCACCTGATAGCCACCAAAAGCCTGTATACGCGCCTGCTTTTCGTCTTCTTGCCCCATGCTGGCCCAAGTATCTGTAGTCACTACCTCAGCAGCCTTAATTGCTTCCACAGGATCACGAAACAGGGTGACGTGATTTTTATTCAACTCAACCACTTCAGGATCAGGGTCATAGCCGTCAGGGCATGCTGCATTCAGATGGAAGCCAAACAAGCGTGCCGCATTCATCCAGGAATGGCACATGTTGTTACCATCACCCACCCACACAACTGTCTTGCCTTCCGGGCGACCACGCTGTTCAATCCAAGTCATCATATCAGCCAACAGCTGGCAGGGGTGAAACTGATCAGTCAATGCATTAATCACCGGCACCCGTGAATACTCAGCAAAACGTTCGACCATTGATTGCTCAAAAGTACGAATCATCACCACATCAACCATGCGTGAAATAACGCGTGCAGAATCCTCTACCGGTTCACCACGTCCTAATTGCGTACTTTCCGGTGAGAGAAATAAAGCGTGACCACCCATCTGGGTCATACCTGTTTCAAATGAAACACGGGTACGCGTGGAAGATTTCTCAAAAATCATGGCTAAGGTGCGATTTTTCAGCGTTTCATCAAACTGACCACGTTTAACTGCAGCTTTCATTTCGATGGCCCGGTCTATGACTTGCCAAAGTTCAGCTGTCGATAAATCATTTAGGGATAAAAAGTGCCTTACTGTTGTCATTTCCCGTCTCCAAGATAAGATTTGACCAGCGCCGAGACCTTAGTAATTATTTGATCAGCCTCAGCATCTGTCAATACCAGCGGCGGTAGCAATCTAATGACTTCCCCCGCTGTTACATTGATAAGTAGCCCTTCATTTAACGCTTGCGCCACCAGTGCGCCACAATCACGATCTAATTGCACTGCCACCATCAAGCCTTTTGCACGAATAGCAGTCACTCCGGCCACACCACTCAACTGTTCAGTAAACTGCGCCACAAAATACTTTCCCAGTTCAGCTGCACGTTGCGCAAGCTGCTCTGTTTCCATCACCTCAATAACGGCCAGTGCCGCCCGACAGGACAATGGGTTGCCGCCAAAGGTTGAGCCATGATTACCGGGGCCGAATACATCAGTCGCCTTACCACCCACAAGGCAGGCACCAATAGGCACACCATTACCCAGTGCTTTGGCCAAGGTCATCACATCCGGCTGGATACCCGCATGCTGAAATGCAAACCACTCACCGGTACGGCACATACCCGTCTGGATCTCATCGACCATTAACAAACAATCATGCTGATCGCATAGTGCGCGAAGTTCCGACAAGTAATTATCTGGTGGAATATTAACACCGCCCTCGCCTTGTACCGGTTCGACCAATACAGCCACCACCTGTGAATTCTCAGCCATTACTGTGGCAACGGCCTCTGTATTACCATAGTCCACACGCTCGAAACCTGCCAATAAAGGCCCAAATCCTGTCTGGGCTTTTACATTGCCGGTAGCGCTAACTGTAGCCATCGTTCTGCCATGAAAAGCTTCAGTCATCACAATAATCACCGGGTTTTCAATACCTTTATTGTGACCATACAGACGGGCTACTTTAATCGCTGCTTCATTGGCTTCTGCGCCGGAATT
>CALHAO010000289.1 GCA_937931765.1 uncultured Thiotrichaceae bacterium | reverse complement strand
ACTGTTAGTTTCATGTTGTTATTTTTCATCATTGTTATCCTGTGCGGACTGTATTTTCACACAACTCTCCGGCTACTTACTTAATACCGGATGCAGGCGTTGCACCATTTCACGGAAAACTTTCGGGTTGGCAGCAATAATATCGCCGGTCTGCAAATGCGTATTACCACCCCGAGGGTCGCCTACCAGACCGCCAGCTTCCTGCACAATCAATGCGCCTGCCGCCAGATCCCATTCTTTCAGGCCAAATTCCCAAAACCCGTCAAAGCGACCAGCAGCAACATAAGCCAAATCCAGAGAAGCAGCACCTGGGCGACGCACACCGGCAGTGCCCGGCAATAGTGCTTTCATGCTGTCCAACGACAAATCAAGACTTTGGTCTTTGCGGAAAGCGATACCAGTGCCTAATAATGTACCTTGCAGGCTTGTTTTCTGATTAACGCGTAGTTTACGGTTATTCAGCAGCGCACCGTCGCCACGCGCAGCAGCAAACATTTCATCTTTCATCGGATCATAAACCACCCCGAGTAAAAGACGGCCGTTTTGTTTCAGCGCAATTGAAACGGCATAGTGAGGAATGCCGTAAATAAAGTTGGTGGTGCCATCCAGCGGATCAATAATCCATTGAAACTCAGGGTTGCTACCCGCATGCTGGCCACTTTCTTCACCCAAAATCGCATGATCGGGATAAGCCTTACGGATGGCAGATATAATAGTTTGTTCCACTTGGCGGTCGACCTCAGTGACAAAATCATTCTCATCCTTATTGTGGATGCGTAGATTTTCAACCTTGTCACTATAACGCCGGATTATATCTCCCGCCTGCATCGCAGTACGGGTCGCCACATTCAACATTGGGTGCATGCAATTAAACTCAGTTTTAACCATTTTGGGGTGCAAAGAATACCACAACAAATGGTAGAACATTATGAGGATTATGTGGAGATTCAAAAGCTGCTGAGGTAAAGGTCAAATACTCACCAAACTGATAACTAACCCGGAAAGACGCCTGTGGAGATATAACGATCACCTCGGTCACAAATTATCACTACAATCGTTGCATTTTCAAGCTGTTGCGACAAACGCAAGGCAGCAGCCACACCACCACCGGACGATACACCACAGAAAATACCTTCCTGAATCGCCAGTTGGCGCATAGTCTTTTCAGACTCAGCCTGAGTGACATCAATTTCCTGATCAACATTGGCGGCAGCAAAGACTTCGGGCAGGTACTCCGGAGTCCAACGGCGGATGCCCGGAATCTGATCTTCCTGTGTTGCGGGTCGCACACCAACGATTTGTACATCCGGACTTTGTGACTTCAGGTAATTACCGGTGCCAGTAATCGTGCCGGTGGTACCCATTGAGCTGACAAAATGCGTCACCTGCCCTTGTGTATCACGCCAGATTTCAGGCCCTGTTCCGGCGAAATGAGCCGCCGGATTATCCGGATTAGCAAACTGATTTAGCACTTTGCCCTTGCCATCTTTCTCCATCTGCAAAGCAATATCTCTTGCACCTTCCATGCCCCCTTCCGACTTACTGACCAGAATTAGCTCAGCGCCGTAAGCCTTCATTGAAGCCCGCCGTTCCATACTCAGGTTTTCCGGCATTAGCAGAATCATTTTGTAATCTTTGATGGCCGCAGCCATCGCCAACGCAATACCTGTATTACCACTGGTGGCTTCAATCAAGGTATCACCCGGCTTTATTTCGCCCCTGGCTTCAGCCTGCTGAATCATATTCAACGCCGGACGATCTTTAACCGAGCCAGCCGGATTATTACCTTCTAACTTGACCAAAATCGTGTTCGAACTATCACCCGGCATACGTTGCAGGCGAACCAGTGGTGTATTGCCAATAAAATCTTCAATGGTAGGGTAATTCATGTGATTTCTATCTCTTATTCGCCGGTTAATACAACAAAGGCTACCGCATGTGAGCGCTCATCCGCCAGTGATAAAGACATATCACTGATACCCAGGCGCTGCGCTGTTGCCAATGTAGTGCCATGTAAAACCAGGTTCGGTTTACCTAATTCGTCATGGCAGGTTTCAATTTCAGTGAGTTGTGCGTGTTTGCCGATACCCGTCCCCAAGGCTTTAGAACAGGCTTCTTTGGTGGCAAAACGTTTAGCAATCCAGCTAGCACTCAGCGTTTTATTGACATTAAAAAAATGTTCGTATTCATTATCATGCAAAATCCGCCGTAGAAAACGCTCGTTACCACCTTCTATCATCCGGCTAATGCGTTGGATTTCTACTATATCAGTGCCAATGCCAATAATTCTCACATCAATATCATCCGTTCGCATTCAACAATTGGCGGGCGTACAGTTTTTTTCCATCCAACTGCAAGGATAACATCCGATCCAGTACGGTGCGTAACGTATGCCAGAGAACATCCTGCATCTCTGGCGGATTCCGCAAGCCAATCAATAGCTCACCAGTAATTAATACACCACGCTGACTATGAATATTTTCAAAGGACAAATCGGTCTGTTGTTTATTCTCACTAACCAGAGGAAACAAACCCCGGTCGGGCTGGTAATGGTAGTTAAGATCAGGCTGAACTACCTGCCCGTTCGCATCATCCTGCCACAAGCTCAGCTCATGGCCGCATATCGCCAGCACCTCAAGCTCGAACAACATAACTGCAGGCATATTATCGCCATCTTGTAACAGGTGTAATAAATGACGGTAGCGCGTGAATAATTCTGGCAGCGGCTGCATGGGCTGGAAAGTACGCAGCACCAGCTCATTGACATAGGTGGCCTGGATTAAGGCCGCACCTTTCAAGCTATGGCGGCGCTTTTCTTCAGCATTGTTGAGCGTTAGTACTTCGCCGCGCCCTGTCCAGCGAGTATCTAACAAACGGAAAGGTTCCAGCATGCCCTTGATACGGTTGCCTTGACGTTTTGAGAAACGGGCTACCAGCGTGATGCGGCCTGCTGATTCACTGAAGCAGTCACACAGAAGACTGTTGTCGCGGTAGGAATTGCGGCGGAGAATGTAGGTTAAGGATTGGTTGAGGCTCATTGGTGTTCAATGATTAAAACAAGCTCTTCGGCAGTCACCAGTTGTAAACCTTCATTTTTAAAATCTTTTTTATTGCGTGTCACCATATAATCCATAGAGCCAGCAAGCGCTGTATAGTAGTGCAAATCATCTTCAAAATCTTTGTAACGATGGGCAATAGCTTGTTTGGTTGATAAAGCAGTCATATCAATAAATTGAAACACCCCGATAGCATCACCCACAAACGCATCAGCTAACTTTTTATTGGCATAGCGGCCTAATAAGTAATGAGTCGTTGCCAGCGTCAAGGGTGATAAATAGCTTTTTACTTTTTGTTGTTCGGTTAACTCAATTAATTTACCTGCCGCATAAGCATACGGCTCCCGCTGCAACAAAAAATCCAGCAGGATATTACAATCGATATAAGCACATTTCATCGTAGGTATTTTTCGCTTAAGGCATCAAAACGAGCATCATCAACATCTATCACTTTATCGGCCAATATCCCTTTGTATTTTTGTGCGAATGGCGTCCCAAATTTATCTGAACCCTTGGTGCTGGTTTTAACCAATACTGTTTTGTAAAGACGTTCCGTCAGATCACTGACAGAACATTGTTGCTGTAGCGCATAGACTTTAATTTGCTCGATGATATTTTTATCTAAGCGTAAGGTTAGCTTTGATTCCATAGTCTGCTCCGTGTCCGTGTGACGTATAAATTATATTATACGTCACACGGAAAATACCGGCAATACTGCATATATCCAAAGGTGATTTTCAGGGTTTTAAATAGACTGACCCTAGCTGGTAATCCCCAAACTCCGCAAATGCCTAGGACTATTCTCCCAATTCTCCTCAACCCGCACCCACAATTTCAGCATCACCTTACTACCTAGAAACTCCTCCAACGCCAAACGCGCCGAGCTGCCGATCCGTTTCAGCATCTCACCTTTTTTACCGATGATAATACCTTTCTGACCCTCACGACTCACCCAGATCACCGCGTGTATCTCAATCACTTTAGCTTCTTCAAACTTCTCCACCTCAACCGCAGTTGAGTAAGGTAGCTCCTGGTGCAGATAAGTCATCAGCTGTTCACGCACCAATTCACCACAGATAAAACGGGTGGACTGATCGGTCACTTCATCTTCATCATAACCCCAGTCACCTTCAGGAATCACTTCGACCAAAGCAGCTTTCAACTCGATGGTATTGATCAGCTTAGTGGCTGACAACGGAAAGACACCTGAAAACTCACGCTTCGCCGCCACTTCCTGTAACCAGTTGAGCATTTCAGAGCGCTTTTTAACTTTATCGACTTTATTAGCGATTAAAAATACCGGGCAGTTCACATGCTCCAGGCGGCTCAGCACCAGATCATCTTCTTCTGTCCAGCGCATCGCCTCCACCATCATCACCACCGCATCTACATTTTCCAATGCAGAAACTGCTTCAAGGTTGATGGTTTTATTCAACAGACTTTTGGCAGCCTTATGGATGCCTGGCGTATCACGAAAAACAATCTGATAATCCTTCTCAGTCAGAATGCCACGAATATTATGCCGTGTAGTTTGTGGTTTATTGGCAATCGCCGAAACCTTGAATCCTACTAAATGATTCATCAGCGTTGATTTGCCGACATTAGGGCGACCGGCAATCGCAACGTATCCGAATTTAGCCATGATGTTCAAGTACCTGTTTAAATGCTACTGCTGCGGCATCCTGCTCTGCCTTACGGCGACTGCTGGAAATGCCTTGAGTGATAATACTTAATACCGGAATCCGGCATTCTGCTGTAAAAGTCTGACGGTGAGCTTCACCCTCAACCCCCATTAACTCGTAATCCGGAATCTCGTGACCGCGTGACTGCAAAAATTCCTGCAAGCGGCTTTTGGGGTCTTTCAAAGCATCTTCAGAAGGTAAGTTAGCGAGTTTTTCCTGAAAGATACCCAGTACAAATGCCTGTGACTTTTCCAGACCCTGCTCAAGGTAGATACAACCGATTAAAGCCTCCAGCGCATCCGCCAGAATCGACTTACGCCTGAAACCACCACTTTTCAGCTCACCCGGCCCCAGACGCAGAAAATCACCCAGTGCCAAATCAGCCGACAGCTGTGCCAGCGTATTTTCATTTACCAAAGAAGCCCGCAAGCGACTCAGATAGCCCTCACTGGCTCTAGGCATCTGACGATAAAGCTCCGTGGTGATAATGAGACCAAGCACACTATCACCAAGAAACTCCATCCGTTCATTATTCTTGCCGTTAGCACTCCGGTGAGTGATGGCCCGGACAAAAGTGTCAGTAGCCATCAATTCCGGAGACAATAATTTTGTCAGTTTATTCACATTTAATTTTGCCTGGTTAGTTTCGCCGCATGTTCAAAATTCATAGTAAAATCGATATTGGCCAACCAATGCTTACGGACTTCATACTTAACCTGTAAGCCCTTTGCATTCTTTTCATTCGGTAAATCCACGATTGAAAAGTATTCGGGCAGCACCGTGTAAAGACCATTAACATTCATATAGTCATCCAACTTCCTGCGCAACTGGCGGTTGCCTGTCTGAGGCGAAAGCGTCGTTTCCGCAGCAATCTTATCCACCATTGACTTAACCGTAGCATATTCCATATAAACCGGCGCAATTTTAGCAACCGTAACCAATATAAAAACAACTACTGCAGCTAACACCATCCAGCTGGCAAAGCTGGCTCCTTTTTGTTTTTTCATCATAAGT